>JAEURE010000012.1:18365-20487 GCA_016789485.1 Anaerolineales bacterium
TTCTCATAAACCTGAGCAGGAGTAAGATGTTTACCGGAATGGTGCAATACGTGCAAAATAGCCAGCCTTTGGGAGGTCATGCGATAACCACGAGCACGGAGTTGAGGTGCATATTCTTCTGCGCAGGACATGTATCTCCTTATTGCAACTTTTTGCAATAATATATCTCATAGAGTAGCATGTGCAGATGATTCTTACCTTAAAAACCAAATCCCCTTCCTGAGTAAAGAAAGGGGATTTGGTTATATCGCGCCACGGAAATTAAGCTATGGTTCCCACACGTAGCGCACCAGCGCAGCGATATATGGCTTACCATCCACATTATTCATACCAACTGCCCAGGTTTGCCAATCGAGTCGGCCAAATTCGTCTGTGCCAGGGAAATAGACAGAATAATAATCCAATTCAGGATATGGCCATTCAGGAATATAGGTCGTTCCACCTGTTTGCAATTGACCACACACAATCAGGGAGTTTGGTGTAAAAACCTGCTGCAATGACGGCAGGATAATCTCCTGAAACGAACCGATAGTTGCTTCCCCGCTCCCAAAGGATAGTCCCCAATCAGCTTGGAATGTAGTTTCAAAGACAAACTTTGCGTGCTCCACATCGTAATTGACCACGTTGCCGTCACGGTAATAACGGACATCCATTCCATGAGATGGAGAGACGAATGACGCAAGTGATGCGCCATCTTTATTGGCAACGTCTTTGCTAAACGAGTTGATCAATTCCGTACCGCGGACGTCTGTGCAAAAATCAGGAGGCTGGGTCGGAATGGAGGTCTGTGTCATCACAGGGATGGGGGAAAATGTTGGAGATGGAATTAATGCCGCTTGAGAAGTGGCAGACGGCAGGACGGTTGGAGGCGGAGGCGCATCCACAGGAATAGCACAGGATGTAAACATCAGGGCCATGAGCAATAAAAACATGTATCTCATTTTCTTCCTTCTAATAAAAAACTGGCGAGGGTTCCGCCAGTCATTGTACTATTTTGCGTTTGCTTCATCCGCCGCTTTTTTGACGATACGCTTGATCACTTCTGCCACGCCGCTCACTGGATTCTTGAGAGTTTCAATGGCAATCTCGGCAATTTCAGGCGCCATGCGTTTTAAATTTCGAAAGCGACGAGCAAGGAATGTTTCATCGGGTTCGGGTATTTCAAGAGCTGTTTGAATCTCTTCCAGTTCAGCGCGCAGATCTTCCTTATCTTCAGGCTTGATATTTTTTTCTTCATCCAGTTTCCTGTAAATTTCCCTGAACAAAGGCTTAATACTCTGAGTGACGACTTTGTTTTCATTGCCAATCACAATATTGCTCCCCTGCACATTGCCGCCAATGACAATACTGTTATCTCCGGCGTTCAAACCATCTTTTTTGCGAGCAGCAGGCATGTTCTTCCTCCAACTATATTTATTAATCGACATCCTTCGGCGCAATTACCACGCGAAAGCCAAGATCATCATTGAACATCAGTGGAATGGACCAGTTGCAAAAAGAGGCGCGCGCAAACCATTGATACCCAATCCATGAACCGCCACGCACAATACGATATTTTTTATCGTCATCATACCATGAGCCTGTCCACTCCCATGTATTACCGCTCATGTCCCAAGCCTCCGCTGGACTAACGCCCTGCGGAAACGTGCAAACGACAGTTGTACCGCCAAGCCCCGAACCCGACGAGTCACTATCCCACGTATTGGCTGCAGATTTGTCAAAGCCTTCGCCCCACGGATATTCATTGCCTTGGTCTCCGCGAGCAGCGCGTTCCCACTCATTGTCGCGAGGCAGGCGGATGGTATAGCCCTCCGGCACAGCAATGATCTTTTTCGCCAGCCAATTGCAGTAAGCTTCGGCTTCATACCAACTCACACCCACTACAGGCACGATCGGGTTGCTCAATTCAATATTATGCCAGTAATATGGCACGTTACGCTTTGGGAGAGGACGGTGCTCAAGCCAGTCACGTGAGACCGCCTCCATCGTGCGCGAATCAAATTTTCCAGTGCGCCATTCCCAACCTTCTTCACTCCAGAATTCACGGGTCTGGTATCCATCCTCTTTAACGAAACGAGCATATTGGATATTGGTAACGGGATACTTGGCAACGAAATACATA
>JAEURE010000130.1 GCA_016789485.1 Anaerolineales bacterium
GAACACTTTGTTCTCATCTTCGTTGATGATGGAAAGCAGACGCGCACCTGTGCGCTTGTGCTCGTAAAGTTTTGCGTCACAATTCAATTCAGGGATGTTCTGTTCTTTGATAAGGGTAAATGCTTTAGACATGATTCTCCGTTCGTATTTGTCCCTTCTCCCCTCAGGGGAGAAGGCTAGGATGAGGGGTGTTTTAGTTCGATTATTCTTTTTTCAGCTTCTTCCAATATCGCCGTAACTACAGCGTGGATGTTATACCTCACATCATCATTTGTAAATCGAATTACCTTGTATCCAATTGTTTCCAGATATTCGGTTCTTGCTTGATCATATTCCTTTTGTTCTTTTTCCAAGTGTGACGGGCCGTCAATTTCGATGAGTAGTTTTGCTTCGGCGCAATAAAAGTCAATGATGAAAAAATCAATTGGATGTTGTCGCCTGAATTTATACTTCAAATTCCTGTTTCGTAATTGCCGCCAAAGCGTTACTTCTGCTGGGGTCTGCGGTTGACGTAATTCTCTTGCAAATTGGCGGATGGTCGGATGAATGCGGAGGCGTTTTTCCATTGCGCAAATCGACCCTCACCCTACCCTCTCCCTTTCAGGGAGAGGGATTTTCTCATTTTCTCTCTCAACTCATCGATCACTTTCAACTTGCCTTTGTCTTTATAAAACCACATATCCCAGCCGTTAGCGGGAGTGCGCGTCAATTCCTTCGCCACCGAGTGGATCGAGCCAGTGACCTTTCCGCATTTGAGATGTCCATTGGAAAGGATGATCGCTTCGCGTTTGCCTTTCGCGAAATATAACGTTTGTCCCGCCTTGAGGAGTCCACACTCAAGCAGCGCCCCGAACGGTACTCGAACTTGATTGCGCTTCTCGGGCAGTTCCAACGCCTCAGCAGGGGACTGGCTCACTGCGTCAATGCGCTTCTGCGCGACCTTGATGTATTTCTTGTCGCGCTCAATACCAATGAAATTGCGTCCCAGCTTTTTTGCAACCGCACCCGTTGTGCCTGAGCCAAAAAAGGGATCGAGCACAACATCGCCTGCATTCGTGCTGGAGAGCAAAACCCGATAGAGTAGTCCCTCTGGTTTTTGGGTTGGATGAGCCTTCGTCCCGTTGGATTTGAGGCGCTCTTTTCCCGTTGCCAATGGGATGACCCAGTCACTGCGCATTTGCAGGTCGTCGTTCAGCGCTTTCATCGCCTTGTGGTTGAATGTGTATTTTGTACCTTGTTGCTTTTGCGCCCAGATCATCGTCTCGTGTGCGTTGGTGAATCGCACGCCACGGAAATTTGGCATGGGATTGGTCTTCAGCCAGATCACATCATTTAAGATCCAAAAGCCCAGGTCCTGCATGATTGCACCAACACGATAGATATTGTGATACGAGCCGATGACCCAGATAGTGCCCGTTTCTTTCAGTACTCTTTTACTTGCGCGTAGCCACTCGCGGGTGAATTCGTCGTATTCGATAAAACTTGAAAATTTATCCCATTGATTGTTGACAGCATCCACCTTGGACATGTCTGGGCGGTAGAGGTCATTTTGCAATTGCAGATTATACGGAGGGTCGGCAAACACCAAATCCACCGAGTTCTCAGGGAGTGTGTTGAGGATCTTAACGCAATTGCCGTTGAGGATTTGGTTGAGAGGGAGGATGGTCACTGGGGAAATTATACCCTTCTCGGACTCAGGACAACATCCCAATTAATCGGCTACAATTCGCCCTCGATGAAACATTTATTACAAAGGAAATTCCCTGCATGGCATTGATCAGTTTACAAGATGTGAGTCTGGGCTTTGGCGGGCCGCGACTTTTGGATGGTGTGAATTTACAGATCGAGCGTGGAGACCGCATCGGTCTGTTGGGGCGCAATGGGATGGGGAAATCCACTTTATTGAAATTGTTGAACGGCGATATTTTGCCGCATGAAGGAACTGTTGCCCGCCAGCAAAATACGCGCGCGGCTTATCTTCCGCAGGAAGTTCCGCAAGGCTTGAGCGGGCGCATCGCGGACATCCTCGCAACGGGTCTCGAAGAAGTCGATTTATCCAAACTGGATGATGAACAGCGTTGGGAACGCCAACATCAAGTGGACAAGGTCATCTCGCTCATGGACTTGGATGCTGATGCTCGTTTTGAAGTTTTATCCGCAGGCTTGAAGCGCCGCGTCTTTCTCGCCCGTGGCTTGGTCCGCAACCCAGACCTTTTGCTTCTCGATGAGCCAACCAACCATCTCGATATCCAAGCCATTGACTGGCTTGAGGATTTTCTTAAACGCTGGGGCGGCACGTTGGTTTTTGTCACCCATGACCGTGTCTTTTTGCAGAAACTCACCACGCGCATCGTGGAATTGGACCGTGGAAAACTTTATGACTGGGATTGCGATTATTCTACGTTCCTGCAGCGCAAAGAAGCCATCCTCTCCGCGGAGCAGGCGCAGAACGCCACCTTTGATAAAAAACTTGCACAGGAAGAGCAATGGATTCGTCAAGGCATCGAAGCGCGCCGCACGCGCAACGAAGGACGTGTGCGTGCTTTGAAGAAATTGCGTCAGGCACGCAGTGAGCGGCGTGACCTGCTTGGCAAAGTGAAAATGCAGATCGGTACTGAGAACCGTTCGGGCAGGCTTGTACTCGAAGCGGAGAACATCAGCTATTCCTACGATGACAAAGTCATTGTGCGTGATTTTTCAACCACCATTCAACGCGGCGACAAGATCGGTATCGTCGGCGCGAACGGCTCGGGAAAAACCACGCTCCTGAAACTGCTCATGCAACAGATTCAACCCCAGCAGGGCGAAGTGAGACATGGAACGAATCTCGATATTGTTTATTTCGATCAATTGCGTTCGCAGCTTGATGAAAGTAAATCTGTTTTGGATAATGTCGGGGAGGGGCGCGATACGATCACCATCAACGGCCGCTCTCGCAACTTGATGGGATATCTCGAAGATTTTCTTTTCACGCGTGACCGCGTCCGTGCGCCGATCAGCGCGCTTTCTGGCGGCGAGCGCAACCGCCTTCTGCTTGCGCGTCTCTTTGCCCGCCCCGCCAATTTGCTCATCCTCGATGAACCTACCAACGATCTCGACATCGAAACCCTTGAAGTGCTCGAAGACCTTCTACTCGATTACGAAGGCACTTTGCTTTTGGTTAGCCATGACCGCGCCTTTCTCAATAACCTTGTCACAAGTACGTTGATCCTGGATGGAAGCGGCAATGTAAAAGAATATATTGGCGGATATGAGGATTGGCAAAAGCAATTGGATGCAGTCCCCGCCTCAAAGCCGCTGAAAGTTGCCGCAACAACCCAAACAGAATCCAAAGCTGATTCAAAACCTGCGGGTCGCAAGTTAAGCTATAACGAGAAACGTGAATTAGAAGAACTGCCCAGGAGAATTGAAGCGCTGGAGGCGGAACAGCATGAGCTTAATGTGAAAATGGAAGCGCCCTCCTTTTATCAACAGGAGAGCGCAGTCATTACACAAGCAGTGGAACGTTTGCAGGAAATTCACGAGGAATTATCCCGTGCCTATCATCGTTGGTCAGAGCTGGAAGCGTAAAAGCAGGATTCTAAAAATGTAAGTCCTCATCATCCAAATTGACGGGAGGCGCGGCGTTTAGTGGATACGCCCAAGCGCCGCTTTCATTCATCAAAGCCGCGATCTCGTATGGGGTAAGCAGAATTTCAAGTTGTTGTGTTTCAATGAATTCCAAAATCAATTGATGAGACGGCTTTTCTTTCTTGAAGCTTTTCTGAACGTGGTTCAGAAAATATTTTGAGCTTTCTTTGGATATCTGAAATTGTTCAGCGATTTTTTCAAAAGGTTTGACTTTGTCCATTTCGAATTACTTCAAGCCAGCCAGGCAGCGCTTTACAAGAGTCGCAGCCACATCCATTCTATATTCTGCGGATGCCCATTCGTCATTGGCTTCGTGATAGGCGTTCTGAGCGGCGGTGTCGAGACCATCGGCTTCGGTGCCATCCATGGCGAGCATGGGACTTTTTCCATAGCCGCCAAGGGTAAGGCGCGTGCGGCCAGAGTTCCATTGTGCGAGCACAGCGCAAACGATGGGTTTATCCGCCGGGGTGCGGGAGACGAATTCAAATGCAGTCTTGGCGTTGAGAGGCAGTGAGATTTGAGTGATCAAGCCGCGCGGACGGGTTAAAAGGAATTCGCCAATACCGACCACTGAGGTTTGTCCGCTCACGATTGTTATTTTCGCGTCCATTGCCAGAAGCATCGTTGCAAATGGAGAGCGTCCATCGCTGGCGACGAGAGTCCCTGCCACCGAAGCGACGTTGCGGATGTTGATGGGCGCTTCGAGTTTGATGGCGGTCTTCAGGGTTTGAGGGCAATGCTCAGATTCAAGCAGGGACTGTAGAGTGCAGGTTGCGCCGATCTCGAGGTCATTGCCTTTGACGCGGAGCGTGTCAAGGCCGAGGCGTTGTAAATCCACAACGGAAACAGAATCAGATGTCCGCTGGGAGAGAAGCGTGCCGCCGCCAAGGGGCAGGGTGTTTGGTTGCGATAAAAGCGCGAGGGCTTCGTCCAATGTTTGAGGTCTGTGATAGGCAGTTATCATTTTAATTCTCCGTACTGATTATACAGGGTTAAGGTGCGGGGAGAGTCATCTTGAAACGTACTGCGGCGATTCGCAAGACGAATATCACGGTGGCGGCGATAGCGGACGCAAAAAACGGTTCCACTTTTAGCCAGTGAAGCAGGATGAAAACCCATGTCCCGATGAAAGAGCAGGTGGCATACAGCTCTGTGTTTTGACGAAAGACACTGGGGATACGGTTACAGAAGAGGTCGCGCAATACACCGCCGAAGATGCCAGTGACGACGCCCATGACCACAGCCACGATCGGAGAGAGCTCTAGTTGGAGTGTGTAGCTTGCGCCAAGGATACTGAACAGGCCAAGCCCGACTGCATCTGCTGTGGCTAGAAATCGATTCGAAATGGAATCGAGGCGATAAAAGGAAATTGTTGCAACAATGAAAGTGATGACGGTCAGCCATGGCGCAGTGACCCAAAAGACAGGCGTTCGCCCAAGTAACAGGTCTCGCACGGTGCCTCCGCCAAAAGCGGTAACGAAGGCTGTGGTTGTCGCACCGACAATATCCATGTTGTATTTGCGTGCTTCCAGCGCGCCCGAAATGGCGGATGCAGTGACGGCAATGTAGGTGAGGATGAGGAGCAGGAGATTATCCATCTGGAAGTGTTAATATCCTCGCCTTGCTACTCTTATCTTTTGAATGGCTGGCAGAAGTAATCCCACTATCAGGAACAAGATCAGTGCGCCGATACCTGCCCCGGGTAATGCGCTTTGCGCTATAGGGATCGGCGTGGGGGTGGGTGTGTTTGTTGAAGTTGGTGTAATGGTGGGTGTTGCTGTATCTGGAATTTTCGTGGCGGTTGGGGATGGCGAAGACGTTGGGCTCGGCGTTGATGTTGGTGTGTTTGTAGATGTGGATGTGGAGGTCAATGTCGGCGGGATGAACACAGGCGTATTCTTTTGGTCTTCCTGTTTTTCTTCGGTCGGCGGGCAAGGGATCGATCCACCTGAGGCGTCAACACACCCGCCTTGCGCACGAGCAAGATGGTGCGGCGAAAATAAAAATACAGCGGCAAGAATTCCGCTTGCGGTTACCAGTAAAATAGATTTCATGATTTCCTTAATCAGGATACACCTTCCAACCCAGTTCTTCCAGGCGCGAAATATCAAATTGGTTGTTCGGCACATCGATGTGCATGCCCGTGCCTTCAGCCAGCAACTCATCGGTCTCTGCATCGTAAATTCCCGCCCACGCTTCGGCGATTTTTCCCTTGCTCTTGCCTGCCTTGCCGACGATCTTCAACACCTTTCCGATCGGCACGTTCTTGCGATACTTAACTTCGAGCTTGCCTGTGAACATGAAACGCGGATTTTCTGAATAGCTGCCCATGTGTGCGCGTCCACTGACTTCATCAATAATGGCCGCCACGATGCCGCCATGCAGTACGCCGGGATAACCTTGGAAATGATCGGGCGCAATGTATTGCGTTTCCACAACGCCCGGCTCTGTTTCATAAATATGCAAATGTAAACCAACGGGATTTTCCACCCCGCAAATAAAGCAGTGACGAGAGTTCGGTTGTTTTATTTTTGTCATGATGCGGATTATACTCTGGACATGACTCATCCTAAAATCTTCATCTCCCGCCTCATTCCTAACCGAGGGTTGGATCTCGTCAAAGAGCATTATCAACCCGACACATGGTCCCACGAAATGCCGCCGACCCGTGAAGAACTGCTTGAAAAAGTCCGCGGCGTGGACGGTTTGCTCTGCACCCTCACCGAAAAAGTGGACGCCGAGTTGATGGACGCTGCTAGCTCACAGCTCAAGATCATCAGCAGCATGTCTGTGGGTGTGGATCACATTGACATCGCTGCCGCCACCGCTCGTGGAATTCCCATCGGCAACACACCTGGCGTGCTGACAGACGCCACCGCAGACATGGCTTTTGCCTTGCTGCTTTCCGCTGCCCGTCGTGTGATGGAGGGTGAAAAATATATCCGCGCGGGTAAATGGAAGACATGGCATCCGCAGCTTTTGCTTGGTGCGGACTTGGTTGGTACTACGTTGGGAATTGTCGGTTTTGGGAGAATTGGTCAGGCGGTGGCGAAGCGCGCACAAGGCTTTGACATGCGAGTTATTTTTTACGACCCCACAGCGCGTCCCGCCCACGGCGCACAATCTGTTGATTTGGATACACTTTTGCGCGAATCAGATTTTGTGTCTCTGCACGTCCCGCTGACATCGAACACGAAGCGCATGGTCAATGCTGATTTTCTATCGAAGATGAAGCCAAATGCGATCCTCGTCAACACGGCACGCGGCGGCGTTGTGGATCAAGTCGCTTTGTATAACGCGCTGAAATCCAATCAGATCTTTGCGGCGGCACTCGATGTCACCGACCCAGAACCATTGCCGATGGATAGTCCCTTGCTTACTCTGGAAAACTGTCTCATCGTTCCGCACCTCGGCAGCGCCAGCCAGCGCACACGGGATTTAATGTCCCTGCTTGCAGCGGAGAATTTGATCGCAGGATTGAAGGGTGAGCGTTTGCCGAATTGTGTAAATCCTGAAGTGTACAAATAATTCTTTGCCGCGAATAACGCGAATTTGCACAGGTTGAAAAAGAAATTCGCGGCAGTAGATTTTCTTCGTTACTTCTCTCCCCAATGAATTGCAATCGTCCCGAACATAAATCTCTTGAAACCCACACTTTTGAATCCCGCCGCGGACATGCGCGAAGCAAGTTGTTCAGCGTTGAGGAATCCTTCGGTGGTGTCGGGTAAATAATTGTAGGCATCACGTTCACCAGAAAGCAATCCACCGACCGTAGGGAT
>JAEURE010000131.1 GCA_016789485.1 Anaerolineales bacterium
GGACGTATTTTATTGCAGGGGACGTTGGATGAATTGAAGAGCCAGGTGCTTGGTGCGCCTGAATACGAAGTCAAATTCAGTGAAGCATGGGATTCGGCAGGTTTTGAAATGCCGAACGGAGTGGACCTGCTTTCGCAAACACCGACCAGCCTGAAGGTCCGTGTGAAGCGCCCCGAGGAATCAAATCCGCAGATACTGAATATGTTGTCTTCCAAATCCGCATCCGTCATGGCATTTCAGGAAGAGGCGCGTACATTGGAACAGGTCTATCTAAAAGTGATGACGGAAGCAAGAGGGCAGGAACATGTTCAGTAAATTGAAACTCGTTTGGCTTGTGGCTGGGCGCGAACTGCGTGACCAGTTCCGTGATTGGCGTGTGCTTGCGCCCATGTTGATCCTGACTTTGTGCTTTCCTTTCTTAATGAATGAATTCGCAAAGCAGACTGTTGATTTTTTGAATCAATACAATGCGAACTTGATCCTTGAACGGCTTGTGCCGTTTTCGATCATGATTATCGGGTTCTTCCCGATCACGGTTTCGTTGATCGTGGCGCTGGAATCTTTTGTGGGGGAGAAAGAGCGCGGCACCATCGAACCGATGTTGAGTGCGCCGTTGGATGACTGGCAATTGTATTTCGGGAAATTACTGGTCGGCGTGGCGACACCGTTGATTGCGAGCTATGTATCCATTGGATTGTATCTTTTTATGGCTTCTCGTCAGAACCTTACGATGCCGCCTGCGCCGGTGATGGCTCAATTATTTTTCCTCACAACGGCTCACGCGTTTTTGATGGTGAGTGCTGCGATAGTGATTTCGGTTCAATCCACTTCGGTGAAAGCTGCCAATCTGCTGGCTTCATTTATTGTGATTCCGGTTGCCATATTGATGCAGGGTGAGGCGGTGATGTTGTTCTGGGGAAACGAACAGGTGCTTTGGTTGGCTGTTGCAGGTGTGATGATCATTGCGCTGTTGTTGATCCGTGTTGGTCTTGCTCATTTTCAGCGAGAATATTTATTGGGGCGAGAGATCGACGTTATTAATCTGCGCTGGATGTGGAAAACATTCTGGTTGAATTTTCGCGGCGGGGCCAACACTGTTGGCGGCTGGTATCGGAATGTGTTGGGCTCGGCATTTCGACGCATCCTGCCTGCCATGTTTTTTATGGTGGTCATTGCAGGAGTCAGCATTTGGATGGGATATGACTGGATCAATCAGAATGTGGCAGAGGCCATTGCTAAAGCCTCACCCGGCGACTTGGAAAAAGTGAAGGAGCGAGTGGGCGACCTTCCAGACCTTGCAGAAATACGTAATAGTATCAGCGCCCCATTCCTGTTCTTGAACAATACCCGCGCTGTCGCCATTATTTTCCTGGCGGGGCTGGTGTCTTTCAGCGTGCTGGGGATTCTGCTTTATATGGTGAATATCGGCTTGATCGGCGGGATATTCGCATTGCTGCAATTGCTGGGTATTCAGCCTTGGCCAATTTTCCTTACCGGTGTGGCGCCGCATGGGATTTTTGAAATTCCTGCGTTGATGATTGGCAGCGCAGTGGTGTTGTATATTGGAGCGTCCCTCGTCACTCCACAGACGGGAAAATCCATGGGCGAGGTCCTTCTTGAACTGATGGCGGACTGGGCAAAAATATTTATCGGCCTGGTGGTGCCGCTCTTGGCAATTGCGGCATTGATCGAGGCTTACATTACGCCGGGGTTGTTATTGAATGTTATAAGTCTTTGAGGTTTAATCCTGCGGACGATACACCGTCCGCAGGATTTTTATCATCCAACCGAGATTTTCAACAGCGGGAAATTAGGTTAAGATATCCTTATGCCAAAGGTAATCATTCTCGGCGCCTCCAACGCGATCCCTACTTCGGAGAGCGAGAACACACACATGGTCGTTGTAGGAACTGACCGCATGTTGTTGATCGACTCGGTCAGCAACCCGATTTTGCGTCTGGAACAAGCGGGACTGGATTTCAACGACCTCACGGATATCATTGTTACTCACTTTCATCCAGATCACGCCTCAGGCATCCCGCTTCTGTTAATGGATATGTGGCTGATGGGCAGGCAAAAGCCTCTCAATATTTACGGCTTGCATTACACGCTGGATCGTGTGGAAGGGCTGATGGGTTTTTACAACTGGTCGGACTGGCCTGATTTTTTCCCTGTCATCTTTCATCGCATTCCTTTGCGGGAAATGTCGCAAGTGCTGGAGTGTTCAGATTTTAAGATTCACGCGTCGCCAGTCCACCATATGATTCCAAATATCGGGCTTCGTATTGAATTTCTCCCAAGCCAGAAGGTCATGGCCTATTCATGTGATACCGAGCCCTGCGCTGAAGTGGTGCGCCTCAGCGAAGGTGCGGATGTATTGATCCACGAAGCTACAGGGGAGTCGCCCGGGCATTCTTCCGCAAAACAAGCTGGCGAAATAGCAAAAAAGGCTGAAGTGGGAAAACTATTCCTTATTCATTATCCAACGGGTAAATTTGCAAAAGGTGATCTGGTTGCCGAAGCACAGACGGCTTTCCCCGGTGAAATTACCCTTGCGAAAGATTTTATGACCCTGGATTTCACCAAATAAATTTCCCTCTTGCTTATTGAAGAGGGGAATTGGTTTACCAGCCTGAAATATAAGGCTCCCATTCGCCGTTTTCAGAAATATGTTTTCCGAAAATATAAGCGGCGCTGGCAGGCGGCTCAACCGGCAGGTGCATCAGATGCATGTGAGCCTCGTCTACTTTGCGGCCGCCTTTGCGATGGTTACAAGCAGGGCAGGCAGCCACTAGATTCGTCCAAGTATGCTGTCCGCCCATATGGCGCGGAATCACATGATCCACGGTCAAACTCACATCGCGCCTGCCGCAATACTGACAGGTATAATTGTCGCGGCGGAATATTTCGCGGCGCGTTAATTTTACGCGTGGCCGCGGACGATGAACCTGGCTTTCCAGCCGAATGACAGAAGGGCGCGGAAGCAGCTGTGATATTGTTCGGATATGCCCGCGTCCATTTGCGATCATTCCAGCTTTGCCAGCAAGGATCAGACCAATAGCCCGCCGTGTTGAGCATACGTGAATCGGCTCAAAATTAGCATTGAGTACCAATACGGGTTCCTGCATGGTTGCTCGGCAATTCTGCGTGATTATACATCCACTTAATTGAATTCGTAAAAGTACCAATCTGGTAAACGTTACAGGAGCATTGAAATGAAAGTTATGATCGCGGGCGGCTCGGGCTTTCTCGGGCAGGCGCTTACAAAATCCCTGCTCGCTGATGGGCATCAGGTGTACGTTCTTACTCGCGGCGCACGCGTAATGAACGGTGTACGGGCAGTGCAATGGGATGCAAAAACAACAAAAGGATGGGGTGCTCTCGTCAACGAAATGGATGTGGTGATTCACCTTTCTGGAAAGTCGCTTAGTTCCTGGCCGTGGACTGCCTCTGTAAAACAAGCCTTCCACGACTCGCGCATCCTTCCCGGGCTTGTACTTGCTCAGTCTATCCAGGAGGCGACTCATCGCCCCGTCGTTTTCATCCAAGCCTCGGGCATTAATCATTACGGCTTGAGCGGGGATCTCGCTGACGAATCCACCCCGCCCGGAGATGATTTCCTTGCTCAACTGACTGTCAAATGGGAAGATGCAACGAAATCCATTGAAGAGTTGGGCGTACGCAGGGTTGTCATTCGCAATGCGCCTGTGCTTGCAAAGGATGGCGGGCTTTTGTCTCTGATGGCGCGTCCCGTTCGATTATTTGTCGGCGGACCATTAGGTTCTGGGAAACATTCCATTCCGTGGATTCACATCAGTGATTGGGTTGGGGGAGTGCGCCATTTGGTCGCAAGCGAAAATGCTCGAGGTGCGTATAACCTTGTTGCGCCTACTCCCACATCCAATGCGGAATTTAACCGTATACTTGCCAATGTGCTCCATCGTCCATACTGGTTCCCGACTCCTGCTTTCTTGCTGAGGACCTTTTTGGGCGAAATGAGCGTCTTGATTCTGGAAGGCAGGTTTTCCCAGCCCAAACGGCTGATCGAGTCTGGGTACCAGTTTCAGTTTCCAGGTCCGCGTGAAGCGCTGACCGATTTGTTAGGTTAATGTCTAAGGAGAAAAAATCAAATGAAGAAATTCATCCTCTTGTTGCTGGTCTTTGTCGCTGCATGTGCACCCACCGGACAGCCGTCCGAGGTTGTTCTGCCGCAATTCCTTGCAACTGCCACCGCTTATATTGACCCCGCTTCCTACCCGAGTGTTCAAGCTGAATTGGCTGTGCCGAATCAGACAGCCAGTGGAATCGATGTCCGCATGGAGCGCGCTTCGATGGAAGGAAAAAATGTGAACGCGGATGTTTGTTTTACCCTGCCTGATACATCCGATTGGGGCATCTCGTTTGCAAGCCTGAATTATGGCGGGATCGTTCTGCAGGAATATGGGACGACGTTGGTGAGTTTGCAGGAACCTTCGGAAGGACAACCAGGCTTGCGCTGCGATACGTTGACCTTTGTAGTGCCGCCTGATGCCGACTTGACCAATGCGACCATTGTGATCGATGCCATCGCCACGACTCCGCGTGAAGGTGAATATTGTTCTGTGTACATGCCCAAGATTCAACAATCCATGTTGGAGCGCGGTATTGGTATTTCGCTGGATTGTGTGGATGTGAACGGCGTGTTGACCATGCAAATTCTTAGCATCCCGCCTGAGATGACACAGGAGCAGGCTGAGCAAATCGTCTACAGCGACGAGTACTACACAGTCAAAGGTCCGTGGACCTTCTCATTCAATTTGTCGCAATAAAAATCCTGTTGTATAATAGCGATATGTCTGGTAACACTTTCGCCAACAAATATTATTACTACGCTGCCACTTAGTTCCTTGCGGTAGTGTGCTATCAACGCGCCCAACTATCGCGGGCGCGTTTTTGTTTGTCAATTTGCGGAACAGGATATTATTGCTCTATCCAGGAGAATGTTATGAACATCGAAGAACAAGTTGAATTATTGATGCAGGGCACGGAATACGGCGACGAGGAATTAAAGAATTCCATGACCCGTGAACTTCGCGAACGGCTGCTGCTTGCCGAGAAGGAGAAACGGCCTCTGCGCATCTATTGCGGATATGATCCCACGTCCACAGATTTGCATTTGGGACACACCATCTCCATGCGCAAACTGCGCCAGTTTCAGGATTTGGGACATGATGTGACCTTTCTCATTGGAAGCTATACTGCTTTGGTGGGCGATCCTTCGGATAAAAATAAGGCGCGTCCCATTCTGACCGAAGAGAAGGTGGCCGAAAATGCATTAACTTACGCCGAACAAGCCTTCCGCGTGCTCGACCGTGAAAAGACGAAGATCCGTTACAACGGTGAGTGGTTATCCAAGCTTACATTGGTGGATTTGATTCGTCTCGGTCAAAACTTCACAGTGCAGCAGTTTTTAGCGCGCGAAAATTTTGCGAAGCGTTTGGAAAAGGGCGAGCCCATCTATCTGCATGAGACTTTTATGCGCTTATGCAGGGGTATGATGCGGTGGCCCAGCAGACCGATGTGCAAGTGGGCGGCACCGACCAATTGTTCAACATCATTGTGGCAGGGCGCAAGTTGCAGGAGTCGCAGGGACAAAAGCCATTGGTCGGAATTGTCACAGGTATTTTGCCCGGTACCGATGGCGTACAAAGAATGTCCAAGTCGATTGGAAATATTGTCCCGATCAATACAGGTGCGAATGATATGTTTGGCAAGCTGATGTCAGTCCCTGATTTTGCGATGGGTACCTACATGCGCCTCGTCACACGTTGGAGTCCGCAGGAAATCGATAAGATCGAGAAGGATGTGGCTTCCGGTGTGTTCCATCCACGGGATGCGAAGATGAAGATGGCGTGCGAGATCACCAGCATTTTCTATGGTGATGAGGAGGCCGTTGCTGCACAGGAGAATTTCATTAAAACCTTCCAACAGAAGGAAATCCCTGACGAAATGCCGGAGTTTGATCTGCAAGATGGTCAAACAGTGGTGGATGTCATTCTAGCGGCGAAACTCGCGGAAAGCAAAAGCAAAGCCCGTGCTTTGATCGATCAGAAGGGTGTGCGTCTGGATGGTGAGGTGTTGGAGCGTGGCGATGCCGTCTTCCCGCATCGGGGTGTTTTGCAGGTGGGCAAGCGAAGATTTTTACGGGTCAAGTAGAGTTGAATAAAAAGAGGCAGTGAGATATCTTACTGCCTCTTTTTATTTTTAACCCTATTTTTTCTCATGCTTTGCAGATTTCTTTTTGACAGCCTCCTTCTTTTTAGCAGGAGAGGTGGGGCTGGGATTTTGCTTTCCCTTGATCAGTTTCATGAATTCACTTAATACGTGGGGATCAAATTGTTTACCCGACAGGTCGTTGATATATTTTATAACATCAGCTTCTGCCCATGCTTTGCGATAGGGACGATCAGAGAGGAGCGCGTCCCAGACATCTGCAATCGCAAAGATGCGCGCGGATAGTGGTATCTCGGCGCCTTTCAAACCGCGTGGATATCCGCTGCCATCCCACCATTCGTGATGACAGTAGGCAATATCCAATGTGGGGCGCAAATAGGCAATGGGATAAAGCAGGTCATAGGCATATTGCGGGTGCTTTCTCATTTCTTCTGTTTCTTCTTCGGTCAATGGGCCTGGCTTGCGCAGAATATTGTCCGGCACGCCCATTTTTCCGA
This sequence comes from Anaerolineales bacterium, assembly GCA_016789485.1. GTDB lineage: Bacteria > Chloroflexota > Anaerolineae > Anaerolineales > Villigracilaceae > Villigracilis. The sequence goes on from JAEURE010000131.1 coordinate 6,711, forward strand.
TATCGTGAAGCAGTGTCCCGCGGCGGATATTGGGGATCTCAGACTCGGGAATGCCCATTTGCCGCGCCAGTTCCAAGGTCAAATTAGTGACGCGGTTGGTGTGTCCCTTTGTTTCCTTGTCCCGCAGTTCAAGGGCTTTACCCCATCCTTCCAAAGTTGTGTCGTAGGCAAGGGAAAGCTCTTGATTGCTTCGTTGTAGATTTTCAAATAACTGGGCGTTGTCGATCGCAATGGTTGCTTGACCGGCAAGGGTTTTTAGAAAATCTTTCCAATCTGCTGATGGGTTGAAGTTGTACCTAAAGAAGGTTTCAATCAACCCTCTGGTTGCGCCTTTGCTGAAAAGCGGCATGGCAAAATAGCTTTTGAATCCCTCGTGCAGTAAGTATTCGGGAATTAATATGTCGTTTTCTTCTTCAATGTTTGTGATCAGTAGTTCCCGCCGGTCAAGAAGGGTGCGGCTGGTCAGTTCATCTCCAATGCCTATCGGATGTTTTGAGATGGATAAATTATTAAATCCAATGGATGTGTAACTGTCCAGCATTTGACTATCTGGATTGTAGACAAGGATACGAGCTGCGCTGACACCCATTTTAGTGGTCAGGTATTCGGTCAGAATATTTAGGGTGATGTGCAAGTCGAGGCTGGATGTGATGGCCGTATCCATTTCACGCA
>JAEURE010000132.1 GCA_016789485.1 Anaerolineales bacterium
GGTTGCGTGACCACTTCCTTGAACTGAGTCATCACCCACTCCGCATCATCAGGGTGAACCAGGTCAAAAATATTCTTTCCTTTAAATGCATTTTCTTCATACCCAAGCGTGCGAATGGTGGCGGGACTTTCCCACAATAACTTTCCATCGCCTGCCAGCAGGGAGATATTATCCAGGCTGTTTTCAATCAGAGAACGGAAGCGCTTTTCGCTGTGAAGCAGGGTTTCGTTGACCTTCTTGCGCTCGGTAATATCAATTGCCGTGGAAAGCACACAGACTTCATTTTTAAGGTCAATGATCTCCATCGCGCCAAGCACAATCCGTTCTTCGCCTGTTTTACTTCGTAGGATCATTTCCTGGTCACGGATAAATCCCTTTTCGTCTATTTGCCTTGTGTATTCCTGCCGTTGGGCCGGCGTTATGATCTTCAAACTTAGAGAAGTCTGTCCGAGCAATTCCTCACGGCTGTATCCGGTGATTCGTGAAAACGCCGGGTTGGCATCCAGATAAACGCCGTCTGAACTACGTGTAATGGCAAGCCCCACCGGCCCCGAAAAGAACGCTTTATGAAAACGTTCTTCTGCTTCTTGAATTTCCTTCAGACCTTGTTCACGCTGCTTCTCCAACTGCATACTGTCCAGCGCGTAGGAAATGTCCATGCTCATTTCCTCCAGCAGTTTTTGCTCCTCCATCACCATGAAAAAATCAATATCGGCCGCATAAAGATTCAACAGGCCGATCACCTGTGAGTTCCGGCGAATTGGCACAACCGCTGCCGAATGATATTGGTCTCGAATGGCAATTTCCCGCCAGTGAGTCATATGGGGCTCAACTTGAATATCGTTACAAATCTCCACACGACCTGAACGAAAAGCCAGCCCGATCAACCCATCCCGAAACGGCATTTTCCGCAGGTCGATTTCACGGAACGGAAGTTTATTATCCTGAAACCCATATTCCGCCACTGGAAGAAGCATGCCTGTCTCTTCATCCAACAAACCCACCCACGCCAGGCGAAACTCTCCAAACTCCACCGCCAGCCTGCAAATAGACTCAAACAACTCCTGTTGATCATGACAGCGCACAATCGTCTGGTTAACTTGGCTTAACGTGGCATACAAACGCGAAAAATAATGGACTCGCAGTTCAGCCTGTTTGGCTGTAGTGACATCGCGGCTCGTTCCAACGCCGAAAATTGGTCGGCGTTTCGCCCCAACACCCTCAAAGCTGATGTCCGCCAGCACTTCCAGCCAGCGGGTGCTTCCATCGGGATGCACAACCCGGTGCGTCGTTGAATACCGCCCGCCGTCAACCGAATCCAAAGCATTTGCAAATTTCTGCTCAAAATCCGAAACATCGTCGGGATGCACCCGGGAGATTAGATCCGCAATTGAAACCTCAAATTCGCTGAATCCGTAATGCCTGCGGGAACGTTCGTCAAAGAAGATCTTCCTGGCAACAACGTCATACCGCCATGTCCCCATATCAGCAGCATCGTGAGCCATGCGCAGCCATGTCTCACTGGCGCTGATTTTTTCTGCATGATTCTTGATCAGAAAGTAAAGCAATATTCCCGTTACGAAAACATACCCCCAGCCTTTATAGGTACTGACCTGGCGGAACACTTCCTTGTCAGTCACCAGCCACGCCGCCAACCGATCGGAAAAAAGTATCCACAGGAAACCCACGAGCAAATAGAGCCCAACTATCTTCATCGAGCCTAAAATCGGGCCTGGAATTTTCACTCGCATAAAGGTTCCTTCTGCAAAAACAACCGGTCGAAAAAGATCGTCGTGCTGGCGATAATATTAAAAGGTAGTATAGCATCTCTATCTGAAGCGAAAAATATGATTTTCATCACGAAAATCATTTATATCTTAAGAGATGCAGAAAGTAATCAAAAACAACTTCGGGGAACTCAGGGTTGTGTACCTGGTCAAAAAGACTCATGATTCCCGGGTGACTCGATTTCTGCCACCCTGTTTACTCTGGTACATTAAATGGTCAGTGCGTTCAATCAAGGATTCCAGCGTATCATTTTCGTGAACAAGCGCCGCCCCAATGGATACCGTCACAGAAATCCTTTGCCCATCAACTAGGATGAACGAGCTTTCGATCATGGCACGCAGTTTTTCGGCGATCTGAGAAAGACTGTTCAAATTCACATTTTGCAGCAGTACAACGAACTCCTCGCCGCCCCAGCGCCCGCAGATATCAGTGCCGCGCAAATGACCCGTTAAATTTGCGGCTACATTCTCCAGCACATGGTCGCCAGCATGATGCCCATAGGCGTCATTGACCGCTTTGAAGCGATCCACATCGATAAACAACAATCCAAAAGGAATATGCTGGTGACTGTATTCCAGAAGCGCAGTATTAATCTTAATCTCCAGCAGTTTTCGGTTTCCAACCCCTGTTAATGCATCCCGAAAAACATCCTTCTCCAGTTCATTCACCCGTTCTTTCATTATTAACAAGGACTGGTTATTGCTAAAGACCTCCACCGCGCCGATGATCTTTTTTTGATCGTCATACATGGGTGTGGTTCGCACCAGCACAGGTACACGGTACCCGTCGGCATGGCGCAGATGCACCTGCGCTTCCCGCGGTTCTCCGTCGCGGATGGTTTCCATTAAAGGACAACCCTCCATGCACAGGTGGTGGCCTTCATCGGTGATATGGTCCAGTATGTTGGCATGACAGAATTTACCCAGAACATCCTGTGAGCAATATCCTGTGATACGCTCCGCCCCCTTGTTCCAATAAGTGATCAGCCTGTTTTCATCCACGAAGTACACCCCATCGTACAAATTGTCTATCAGGCTTTTATGGAATTGATCCTCGCTCGCACTCTTTTTCATATTCGGATGATAGCACTTTACGCCCCAAACGTAACTTACAGATGAATTACATTGAAGCCAGCTTTCGCACAAAGATTTAGCAGGTATACTCAAGCAACCTATGTCAAACTACATAACCACCAAATGGGACGTTGTCGTTGCAGGCGGTGGACCTGCCGGGTTCTTCGCCGCGATTCGCTGTGCCGAGTTGAATCCTGATCTAAGAATTTTAATTCTGGAAAAGTCCACACAAACGCTGGGGAAGGTGCTCATTTCTGGCGGTGGGCGCTGCAACGTAACCCATGCCTGCTTCGACTCCGCACAACTCATCACCTACTATCCGCGCGGGGGCAGGGCCCTGCGCGGCGCGTTCACCCGCTTTCAGCCATTGGACACAGTCAAATGGTTTGAAACGCATGGTGTGAAATTAAAGACCGAAGCTGACAACCGCATGTTCCCCATTACTGATTCCGCGAAAACCATTGCGGACATTCTGCTATTCGAGGCGAAGAATGCGGGAGTGAAGGTGCATGTTGGCACGAGCCTGCAAAAGGTGGAAAAAATTTCAAAGGGAGGGTTCAGGCTCGAGGTGAGGAAGGGAGCCGAAGTTCTTCCCCTCCAAACAAAAAAATTACTCATTGCTACAGGTAGCGATTCCAAAACGCGCGAGATCGTCAAATCGCTTGGTCACACGATTAAAGAACCTGTGCCTTCCTTATTTACATTCAACGTGAAAGACAAACGGATCGATGGACTGGCGGGCGTCGCGGTTGAAAATGTAACCCTCAAAATGGATTCACTCACGCAAAGCGGCCCGATGCTCATCACCCACTGGGGATTGAGCGGCCCCGCCGTGCTGAGACTTTCCGCCTGGGGCGCGCGCATTTTGTTCGACAAAAAATACCGCTCGACCTTAACTGTCAACTGGCTCGGCGACTATAAACTGGATGCCACACTGGAAATTTTACAGCGCAACAAGAACTGGGCTGAAAACGCGCGCAAAAAAATTGCAACACAGCCTGCGTTCTCGCAAATCCCCATTCGCTTGTGGAAACAATTAACAGATTTCATCGGTGATAAGAATTGGGGGGATATTTCAAAAGCCGAACTGCGGAAACTTGCCGAAGAATTAACCGCAGGTCAATTTGAAATTTTAGGCAAGGGGCAATTCAAGGAAGAGTTCGTCACCTGCGGCGGCGTGAATTTGGACGAAGTGGATTTCAAGACCATGCAAAGCCGCATCACCGAAGACCTTTTCTTCGCTGGCGAAGTGCTGGACATCGACGGCATTACAGGCGGATTCAATTTTCAATCGTCATGGACAACGGGTTGGCTGGCAGGAAGCGCACTGTCAAATAAAGAGAGTGGATGATTTGAAATCATCCACTCTCTTTATTTGACCATTTTTTCATTGACCAACTGCCCATCATCCCGTAAAATCCCCTCTTGAAAATTATATATAATTTAAGAGGTTACACGCAATGGCTAAATACCGCATTATGTATTGGAAACACATCCCTCAATCGTTTACTGTTGAAGGCGATGGGCGGACTGTGAAGAAACAACTCTCCCAAAAAATTCAAGACAAAATTGACGCATACGCGATGGCGGTCGGCGCAACATCCACAACCGATTATGCAAAGGAATACAAGCGCGGCGAATGGATCGAACGAGAAGGCTCTCCCGAAGAAGTTGCGGATGCGCTTCTTTCTGAACTGGAAACTGAGTTTGCCAAAATTGAGATTCCCCGCCGGGAACATGCATGACAAAAAAACACACCATCATCCTGCAGCCCTCTGGCAGCCGCGGTCAGGTGGACGAGGGCATGTCTGTCCGTTCTGCCGCGCGCGAACTTGGCGTGGAAATCGAATCCATCTGCGCCGAGAATGCCACCTGTGGCAAGTGCATGGTCTTAATTGAAGAAGGCCGCTTCGAGAAATACAATGTTGACTCAAGGCGGGAGAACGTCTCCCCCGTTTCAACTGAAGAAGCCGCCTACTTTGCGCGCCGACCCAAACTGTTAAAAGATAAAGGTTGGGAAGTTGGACAGGTGCGTCTTTCGTGCCAGTGCAAGATTCGCGGCGATGTGCTCATCAACGTCCCTGAAGAAAGCCGCGGCAACAAACAGATCGTCCGCAAGAGCGCCACGGAGCGCGCAATCGAAGTCAAGCCTTCGGTGCGAAAATATCTCGTGACGATGAGTCCGCCCACGCTGGAACGACCCATTGCAGATTGGGAACGTCTCGCCAAGGGACTTGAAACTTCCATGGCATTAGTCCGTGGGACGGATGAAAAACTTCCACGCTGGTACGAGCTGGGTATTGATTATCAATGCCTGCGGACTCTGTCCAAAACTTTGCGGGAAGCGAAATGGAACGTGACCGTTTCCGTCTGGCAGGATAAGGAAGTGATCGAAGTTCAAGCTGGTTATGTGGAAGACAGCTATGGCGCCGCCGTGGACATTGGCTCCACAACCGTTGCGCTGTATTTGTGCAACCTTCGTACGGGCGAAATGCTGGCCGCCGAATCAGAAATGAATCCGCAAATTGTGTACGGCGAAGATGTCATGTCCCGTATTCAATATGCAATTGAAAACCCCGACGGCCTGGAGAAATTGCACAAGGCCATTATTTCCACGCTCAATAAATTGCTCAAACAAGCCGCGCACGAAGCAAAGATCAAGGTGAGTGAAATTCTGGAGATGGTGTTGGTTGGAAATTCCACCATGCATCATGTCTTGCTAAATCTTCATCCGAAAGACCTGGGGCTTGCGCCGTTCGTGCCGACCATTCACAAGTCAATGGACATCAAAGCGCGTGAGTTGGGATTGCACATTAATCCGTCAGGCAACATCCATGTGCTGCCTACCATTGCTTCCTTTGTAGGAGCAGATACCAGCGCCATGATCGTCGCCGAAGAACCACATAAGCAGGATGAGAATTGGCTGCTGATCGATGTAGGCACGAATGCAGAATTGATCCTTGGAAATCGCAAGCGTCTCGTTTGCACCTCCACGCCTACGGGACCCGCGCTCGAAGGCGCCCATGTGGAATATGGAATGCGTGCGGCTCCCGGTGCAATGGAACGCATTCAAATTGATGAGACTACGCTGGAACCAAAATATAAAGTAATCGGTGTGACGGGTTGGAATACAGACCATGCCGAGTTCAAAGGCCAGGTCAAAGGGATTTGCGGTTCTGCCATCATCGATGGTGTGGCAGAATTATTCCGGGCAGGGATTGTGGATTCTCGGGGCAAATTCAAGCAGGGTCTGGATTCGAAGCGCATTCGAAAGGGAGAGAGCGGCTGGGAGTATGTGATCGCCTGGGCTGAGGAAACATCCATCGGTCGCGACATCCCCATGACCCAACAGGATGTGAGACAGATCCAATTGGCGAAGGCCGCTTTATTTACCGCGGCTCGTACACTATTAAATCGCAGCGGTTTGGAATCTCCTGATAAAATCATCCTCGCTGGCGGCTTTGGCAGTTACATCGATAAGGAAAAAGCCATGCTTATCGGCTTGATCCCTGACTGTGAGTTGGATCGAGTCTATGCGGTTGGAAATGCGGCGGGCGACGGAGCGCGCATTGCATTGTTGAATGTTGAGAAACGCAATGAGATCGATGGTGTGACCCGCAAAGTGGAACGCTTTGAATTGCCCACCGATCCTGAATTCCAAAATCAGTTCATGCTTGCCACAAGTTTTCCGCACATGAGCGAGCCGTTTCCGCACATTGCACATTTAATACCGAATCGCAAAGCAGATCCAATGGCAAAGAATTTCATGAGCAAGTAAAAAAATCATTAACCACAAAGGGCACGAAGTGTCACGAAGGAAAACCTTAGTGCCTTTTGTGACACTTCGTGACAAAAAATTAGGAGAGCAGGATGAATAAGTTTTTGGAGCGTTTGAATGGCGGGGAAATTCTCGTTGCGGATGGAGCAACGGGTTCGAATTTGCAAAAGATGGGACTCAAACCAGGCAAGCCGCCTGAGGATCTCATTATCGATGATCCAGACACGATTTTGAATTTGGCAAGTTCTTTTGCAAAAGCGGGCTCGGATATTATTTTGACCTGCACCTTCGGCGGCACACGCATGCGGATGAAGGATTCAAAATATCAGGATCGGACTCCCGAAGTGAACATGCGCGCCGCAGAGATCGCCCGCAAAGCCGCCTCATTAAACGGAGGGCTGGTTGCTGGTTCTATGGGCCCCGTCGGTGCTTTGATAAAACCCTACGGCCCGTTGGAAGCAGATGAAGTCCGAGCTACGTTTGCCGAACAAGCCAAAGCCCTCACCGATGGCGGCGTGGATTTGTTGGTTATCGAAACCATGTTCGCGTTTGAAGAAACGAATGCAGCTTTTGAAGGCGCACGTTCGGTCACTGATTTGCCCATCGTCGTTTCTTTCAGTTACGACCGCGGCACACGTTCCATGATGGGTGTGAAACCAAAGGATGTGATAAAGCGTTATACCGA
>JAEURE010000133.1 GCA_016789485.1 Anaerolineales bacterium
GAAGGAAATACGCCTGGGCAAAGTACGGCGAATCAGGGTATTCAGTGATTAGAGTTTGCAGCGCACTGAGGGTTTCGTTGTATCTTTCGCCGGCATAATAGATGCGAGCTTCTCCCCATTTGGCGGATGCGCGTAGCAATGGGTCAGGCGAATCTTGAAGAACGATCTGATAGTCGAGGAGCGCGCTTTCATAATCGCCATTGAATAAAGCCTTGTCACCTACGCTGACGCGGGCGGTAATGGGCGGAGTGGGTGTGATGGTGGGAGTAAATGTCGCTTCGGGAGTAGGGGATTGGCTGGGGGTTAGCGTCCAGCCTGGCGGGATGGTGGGAATGTTTGGGAGGATGGAACAGCCTGCAATGGAAACAACAAGCCAAAGTCCGAGAATGAGGCGGAAGGTCTTCATCCTAATTTTATACTGGCAAAAGACGGGAGCGTCAAGCAAGGTTGTATTCGAGTTGTGTGTGATATATAATCGTTTTTGTACGTTATCAAAATAAAAAGAGGAATAAATGAAATAATGAACATACAGCGCGAAATTCATCGTTTGGGACGGTTGGTTTTTGTTGCTTTTTTGTTGCTTGGTCTTGTGGGCTGTTCCGCCGCAGGCAACGGGTCATCCGGCGAATCCGTGACTTCCACAGGGTTTGTTTGCCCGGAGCCGAGCCCGCGCATGGAATTTGAAAGCACCGAGATCAATATTTTTACATGGACAGAGTATGTGCCCGCCGATATTATCGATTGCTTTGGTCTTGTCTATGGCGTGGAAGTAAATGTTGATTATTTTTCGTCCAACGAGGAGTTATATACAAAGATGTCTTTGGGTGGAGATGTGAATCCCTATGATGTGATTCATCCCAGTGACTACATGATCGCTGTGTTGATCCGTGATGGGATTTTGCAAAAGCTCGATCAAAGCAAGCTGCCGAACAGTAAAAATTTGGATGCAGGTTTGTTGAAAGCCTATGGCGATTCGGTGGATTATGTTGTGCCTTTCCAGATGGGTACGCAGGCCATTGTGTATAACAGTGAAACCGTGGAGACTCCGCCGACCTCCTGGGCAGATTTGTGGAGCACGGAATATGAAGGACGCATTGTGTCGGTGGATGATAGTCGTGTAGTCATCGGCGCGGCTCTGCTCACGCTTGGTTATGATATCAATACGACAGATGAAACCCAGCTGGAGGAGGCAAAACAAAAGCTGCTGGAGTTGATGCCGAACATCCGCGTGTTTGACAGCGACAGTCCAAAGACTCCGCTGGTTGCCGGGGATGTGGATTTGGGCATTGTGTGGAACGGCGAAGCCTTTTTGGCAAAACAGGAAAACCCGGCGCTTGAGTATGTCTTCCCGAAGGAAGGCTCGATCATTTTTTATGATGGGTTTAGCATCCCTGTAAGCGCCCCACATTCGGATATTGCCTATGCCTGGTTCAATTATCTATTGCAGGGAGATGTTTTCTGGCTTACGCTGGTGGATTATCCATACACAAACCCGAACAAGGCTGCATTGGATTTCGCGAAGGAAAATCATAGCGATATTTATGAGGCGTACATTTCCTCTCCCATTACCAATACCCCGGCTGATATTTTTGCTCAGGGACATGATGTGATGGATGTTGGCAGCGCGCTTTCGCTTTACGACCAGATTTGGACCGAGATAAAACAATAGTTGCCTAATTATCACAGGGGCAGTCCGCTTGACACATAAAAAGTCATAAAAGGCTGCTCCTGTTGAATTTAAAATTGAACAGGAATTTATGTTAAATTTTTCCGTTATAGATAATGAAACTGAACTGCGTCAGGCAATCATAGAATGCGGGCGCACTGCCTATGAACGCCACCTGATGACCTCTAACGACGGAAATATTTCCGTGCGAATGGAGAATGACCAGGTCATCATCACGCCTTCTGGACTCTCCAAAGGACGAATGAGTTTGGATGACTTGCTTATTGTGGATCTGGATGGCAATGTCATTTCCTCGCGCCCAGACCGCAAACCGTCTTCCGAAACACCGATGCATCTTGAGGTGTATAAACATCGGGAAGATGTCCGCGCGGTCGTGCATGCCCATCCCATTTTCGCAACCACGCTTACCGTTGCTGGTTTGGAATTTCCTCTAGATGTGCTGCCCGAAGTGCTGCTCACGTTGAGCGGAGTGCCAACCACGGAATATGCCACACCCGCCTCACATGAAGACGCCGTCGTTATCCGCCCTTTTTTAAAGACTCATAATGCCATGTTGCTTCGTCAACATGGCAGCCTTACGTACGGCAAACATCTTGATGAAGCGCTTATCCATTTGGAGCGCATTGAACACGTCGCTGAAGTGTATTGGCGTGCGAAAATGCTTGGTGAGGTGAAACGTGTTCCCGCCGAAGCGCAAACCAAACTCGTCGCCCTGCGCGAAGCTTACTTTAAAGGATAATCATGCGAACTGTATTTTGGGAAAAAAACGAACTGAAAATGATCGATCAACGCATTCTGCCCGGGCGGTTTGAAGTGCTCTCGTATCGCGGGCATAAGGAAGTTGCACATGCGATTACGGATATGGTCGTCCGCGGCGCGCCTGCCATTGGAGCGGCTGCCGCATTCGGTCTTGCTCTCGCTGGATATGAATCCGCCTCTTCCTCAAGCTCAAGCCTGCTCGCTGACCTGCAAGCAGCATCCGCCACTTTGAAAGCGGCGCGTCCCACGGCAGTGAATCTTGCCTGGGCGGTGGATCGGCTTATGGAAATTGCATCAGCTTCCAGTGCGGAGCGAAGCGCGGATGAAATCCGTCAACTGATTCTGGATGAAGCGCAAAAACTAGCAGACGAAGATGTCGAGATCAACAAGCGCATGGCAGAACATGGCGCGGCACTCATCAACGACGGCGATACGATCATCCTCACGATCTGCAACACGGGCGCGCTCGCTACAGTGGATTGGGGCACAGCGCTGGGCGTCATCCGCACGGCACATGAGCAAGGCAAGAAGATACATGTCTTTGTGGATGAAACCCGCCCGCGTTTGCAGGGCGCACGCCTCACGGCTTGGGAGTTGGAACAGTATGGCATTCCCTATGAAATTATCAGCGATAACACAGCAGGATATTTTCTGAAAGCTGGAAAAGTGCAGAAGTGTTTTGTCGGTTCGGACCGCACGGCTGCAAATGGGGATGTGGCAAATAAGATCGGCACGTATATGCTTGCATTGGCTGCTTTCGATAATGGTGTCCCGTTTTATCCAGTCGTTCCGACTTCAACCATTGATCTATCACTTGCACATGGAGATCTGATTCCGATTGAAGAACGTAATCCGCAGGAAGTACTTGGATTGGAATTTGAAGGTCAGCGGGTTGCGCCGCAAAATGCGAAGGCGCGCAACATTGCATTTGACGTGACGCCGAACCGCCTGGTGACGGGGATTGTGACTGAAAACGGAGTGGCATATCCGCCGTTTGAAGCAAGTTTGAGGAAAGTCGTCAAAGAATAGGAAGATCTATTTCATTACGTTGTTCCAATCACCTCTGCCCGGTCGTTTTGTTTGGGTCTTCCTCTGGCGGGATCGTGCAGTTGATAATCTGAGTGGTGGCCGTGTTTGTTTCGATCCTAATCCACGAATTGAGGCATGTTCAATGCCCGGCATTGCCGGGCATTTTTGTGTTTTAAAGTGATTGAATCTTGGCAATGGTTTCCGTATAATGAAGTTGTAGGCGGGTATGAAGTTTTGCTTTCCGCGTGCGGGGATCAGATCGTATTACAAGTATTTAGCGGTTCAAATCTTCATGTTGTGAACGATCAATTTTATCAATTGCCTGCTGTTGCCGTTCGTTTTGATTCCATTCGATGAAAGGAGTGAAAAATGAAACGCGTATTTTCCATATTGGCAGGATTTTGGTTTCTCGTTGTGCTGGCAGGCTGTGGCCCGTCTGCAGAACAGATATCCACCATGACGGCATCCGCATGGACACCGACGACGCCCTCGACGAATACACCAGCGCCCACTGATACACCATTACCCACGGATACGCCCGTCCCTACAGCCTTGCCACCCTTCCCGTTTCGAGATGATTTTGACGGAAAACTTGCTGACAGCTGGATATGGTTGGGAGAAGATCCCACGCATTGGAGTTTGACCGAGGTGCCTGGCTTTGTGCGGATCATCGCCCAAGGGACAAACATTGGCGGCGAAGCCGAACCAATCAATTTTCTTGTTCATGCCGCTCCCGCTGGGAATTTTGAAATTGAAACCCATGTGCGGTTCGAACCGACAACCAATTTTCAGTTTGCGGGTCTGCTGGTTTATGAAGGGCAGGGGAAGGCTCTTGGCTTCGGCCGAGCATTTGCCCAATGTAATTTTCCTCCTTGTAAGGGCAATGCGTTGTACTTCGACAATCCGACTCAACAAAACGGCTCAAATTTTGCCACGCCTATACCCAACCCCTCAGAGGTCTACCTGCGTATAATCCGTGAAGGCAATACATATACGGCTTATTACAGTGAAGACGCCTCAAGTTGGATTGAAATTGGTCAGCATACAGGTGAGTTCTCGCCTGTATATGTCGGCCTCATCGCGAGCCAGGCATATCAAGAGGAAGTCCCTGCTGATTTTGATTATTTCAGCATAAAGGTTTTACCTTGATCATCCGCACTGCTGCCTTTCCTACACCGCGAAAATTTGCAATCCTAATTTCTAGACAATCCAGTTATGCCGTGATAAACTCACACTCGTAAGTAAATCCAGCGCACTCGTGAGAGTGCGCATTTTTCTGCGAGTTGATAATGGACATACTACTCACTGGTTCAGTTGCATACGATTACTTAATGACCTTTCCCGGTCAATTCAAGGAACAGATTCTTCCCGAACGTTTGGCTTCCATCAGCCTTTCGTTTCTCGTAGACTCGATGTCTAAACAGCGCGGCGGCATCGCCCCAAACATTGCCTACACTATGGCGCTGCTCGGTCAAAAGCCGCGCGTGATGGCAACTGTCGGCGAGGACTTTGGCGATTACCGTGCCTGGCTGGATTCCAAAGGCGTGGACACATCGCTGATGCAGGTCGTCCCCGGCGTTTTCACCGCCTCGTTCTTTGCCACGACCGATCATGATTCTGCTCAAATTGCCTCCTTTTACCCGGGAGCAATGGCGTATTCTGCAACCCAATCCATCAAGGAACTTGAGAATAAGCCAGACCTCGTTATTGTTTCACCGAGCGCGCCGGACGCGATGATGAAATTCCCTGCGGAATGCCGCGAGTTGGGAATTAAATATTTGTATGACCCCAGCCAGCAGGTACTACGTCTCGAAGGCCAGGAGCTGGCTCGGGATATGGAAGGTGCGTTCTTCCTGTTTTGCAATGATTATGAGTTCGGCCTGATCTCAAAGAAGACGGGCTGGAGCTTGGATCAGATTTTAGAACATGTGAAAGTTCTGGTTATCACACGCGGGAAAGACGGTGCTGACCTCTATTCCGATGGCGACTCGGTCCACATTCCCACCGTACCTGAGGATGAAGTGGTAGACCCAACCGGCGTGGGGGATGCCTTCCGCGGCGGATTCCTTGCAGGGTACGCCCACGGTTTTGATTGGAAATTGTGCGGCGAGATCGGTTCGCTGTCTGCCGTATATTGTCTCGAACAACGCGGCACTCAAAACCATTCCTATACCGCTGCTGATTTTGTGAAACGATTCCGCCAGCACTTTGATGATGGCGGCAGGCTGGATGTTTTTCTCAAGTAAAATAAGCTACTATTGATCGATATAACTAAAGGAGAAATAAATGAATAATTATGATGTAAAAGATTTGGCACAAGCCGAAGGCGGACGCCGCCGTATTGATTGGGCGGAACGCGAAATGCCCGTCCTTCGTTCCATCCGCGAGCGTTTCAAGAAAGAGAAACCACTCAAAGGATTACGGCTTTCCTGTTGTTTGCACGTAACCACTGAAACTGCAAACCTGATGATTACTCTGCAGGAAGGCGGAGCAGACATTGTCCTCACAGCTTCAAATCCTCTTTCCACTCAGGACGATGTGGCTGCCGCTTTGGTGAATCAGTTTGAGATTCCCGTTTTTGCGATCAAGGGTGAAGACAAGGTCACTTACTTCAAGCACATCCGCGCCGCATTGGAGCACATGCCCCACATGACGCAGGATGACGGCGCCGATCTCGTCTCTTCCCTGTTCTTCATCGAAATGGGACGTTTCGAAAAGCTCGAACCTTCCCTCGCTGCCTGGGCGCAGGGCCTTAGCGAGGCAGAACGCAAGCAGATGCTCAAGAACGTCATCGGCGGTACTGAAGAAACCACCACAGGCGTCATTCGCCTGAAGGCGATGGAAGCTGACAAAGTCTTAAAATTCCCTGTTATCGCAGTGAATGATGCGTTGACCAAGCATCTCTTTGACAATCGCTACGGCACGGGTCAATCCACTGTGGACGGTATCATTCGCGCCACTAACGTGCTGTTGGCTGGTAAGAACTTCGTTGTCGCTGGCTATGGCTGGTGCGGACGTGGTCTTGCATCCCGTGCGCGCGGCATGGGCGCTCAGGTAATTGTCACTGAGATCGATCCAATGAAAGCACTGGAAGCAGTTATGGATGGCTATCAGGTTATGCCGATGCTTGATGCCGCCAAGATCGGCGATATCTTCTGCACCGTGACAGGCGACTTGAACGTGATAGACAAGCACCACTTTGAAGTGATGAAAGATGGCGCGCTTGTTGCCAATTCCGGTCACTTCAATGTTGAGATCAATATCCCTTCGCTTGCCGCAATGAGCATTGGCGAACCAAGCCTGGTTCGTCCGTTTGTGCAACAATACACCACCAAGGACGGCCGCAAGATCAATATCCTTGGCGAGGGTCGTTTGATCAACCTCGCTTCCGCTGAAGGGCACCCTGCTTCCGTTATGGATATGTCATTCGCTAATCAGGCTTTGTCTGCTGAATATATGGCGAAGAATGCCGACAAACTGGAGAAGAAGGTCTACTCTGTTCCAACCGACATCGATAACGAAATTGCCCGCCTCAAGCTCCTTTCCATGGGTGTGAAAATTGACACACTCACTGATGAGCAATTGCACTACCTGAATTCCTGGGAAGAAGGCACCTAAATCAATTTTGATTGGTGCTTTACGAAACAGCCTCGCGGACTTTTATCCGCGAGGCTGTTTTTTTTATTGTTATTAATTGGTGTTTTATGGACAGGCGATTACAATATCCACTTTGGCAGATTTGCCACCGCTGTTGAAGGCTTCCACACTCATAGTGATGGGCGCGGCAGAGACAACAGGCGGAATGGGATAGGTTGTGATGTTTGGCCCAACGGAACCGTGCAGGTT
>JAEURE010000134.1 GCA_016789485.1 Anaerolineales bacterium
TTCAGCATCGAATTTATCAGCAATGACCGCGTCCACGGGCAAGATGAGCTTGTCGCCCAGTTTTGCAAGCAGGGTCTTGGCGGTTTCGAGAGATTCTGCTTCGACGAGGCTGTCTTGCATGTTCAGTCCCTTGGCAGCAAGGAAGGTATTCGCCATACCGCCGCCAATGATGAGTTTGTCACACTTGGAAGCAAGGGTTTCAACGACTAAAATCTTGTCGCTGATCTTCGCTCCGCCAAGGATGGCAACATATGGATGTTCCGGATTTGCAACCGCGCGTCCGAGGTATTCGAGTTCCTGTTCCATCAGGAAGCCAGAAACAGCGGGCAGGAAGCGCGCAATTCCTTCTGTGGAGGAATGTGCGCGATGGGCGGAGCCAAAAGCGTCATTGACATAAACTTCGCCGAGAGAAGCCATTTGTTTGGCAAGTTCGAGGTCGTTCTTTTCTTCGCCTTTGTGAAAGCGGGTATTCTCGAGCATGAGTACGTCACCGGGCTTGAGGGCTTTTGCCATTGCTTCAACTTCCGCGCCAACGCAATCAGGAGCCATTTGCACAGGGCGATTCAACAGCGAAGCCAATGTCTCCGAAGCAGCATGCAGGCTGAACTCGGGGTCTGCGCCGCCTTTTGGTCGCCCGAGATGACTCATCAACATCAAGGAAGCGCCTTGTTCCAAAACGTATTGAATGGTCGGCAATGCCGCTTTGATACGTTTGTCGTCGGTCACTTTGCCGTCCGCCATGGGGACGTTAAAGTCCACGCGCATGAGGACACGTTTATTTTTCAGTTCAATGTCTTTTACGGTTTTCTTATTCATTGTTCCACCTAAAAAGTAGGGGCAGGTCTGAGACCTGCCCCTACATATATATTACAGGGATTTTGCCATCAAAGCAGCGAGGTCGGCTGTACGGCAGGAATAACCCCATTCGTTATCGTACCAGGTCACGACCTTGATGAAGTTGCTCTTGTCCTTACCCAGAACACTGGTAAAGGGCAGGTCAATCGAGGAGCTGTACGAGCTTCCCTTGAAGTCCATGCTGACAAGAGGCTCATCCACGGCTTCAAGGATGCCCTTAAAGCGCGGCTGTTTGGCGGCATCACGGAAAGCCTGGCGCAATTCTTCGGTGGTCGTCTCTTTCTCGAGCTCAGCAGTGAAATCAACCACAGAGACGGTTGGAGTCGGTACGCGCAAGGAATAGCCGTCGAACTTGCCTTTCAAATCCGGAATAACCAGAGAGACGGCCTTGGCTGCACCAGTTGTAGTCGGGATGATATTTAATCCAGAGGCGCGAGCGCGGCGAAGATCCGAATGCGGCATGTCCAAGACCTTCTGATCGTTGGTATAAGAGTGGATCGTGGTCATGAAAGCGCGTTTGATGGTGAACAGGTCGTGCACAACTTTCGCAGCCGGAGCCAGACAGTTCGTAGTACAGGAAGCGTTCGAGACTACATGATGAGTCTTCGGATCGTACTTGTCTTCGTTGACGCCCAATACAACGGTCAGGTCTTCGCCTTCAGCAGGAGCCGAAATGATGACTTTCTTGGCACCACCAGAGGTGATGTGATTGACAGCACCTTTCACAGTCTTGCCCTTCTTGTTGACGCCATCTTCCTTGATGGTGAACAAGCCCGTGGACTCGATTACGATATCCACGCCCAAATCTTTCCACGGGATGGCTGCCGGGTCAGTCTCTTTGAAGACCTTGACCTTTTTACCATCGACCAAAAGACCGTCGTCGGTATATTCAACCATACCGTTGAAACGACCATAGGTCGAATCGTACTTGAGCAGGTGCGCCATGGTCTTCATGTCGCCTATATCATTAAACGCAACGACCTCAAGCTCTTGAGGGTACTGGTCACGGATCGCCTTAAGTACCTGACGTCCGATACGCCCAAATCCATTAATGCCAATTTTTACTGTCATGGGAAAATCCTCCAATGAATTAATTTACGTCAGAGAACACGGGTTGTGTAATTTTGTGTTTACTCTGGTATGGTCGTTCATACAACCTGAATTTTACTTCTTTTCGCAGAATTTGTGAATTTTCGTACGTCTAGGTTTTTTAAGACAAATGTAATCGATTACTGCACCAAAAACTAATTCAACGGCCCAGTTCTTTCATAGAAAATATCCAAAATAACTTGCGCCAATTTAAGAGAGTCGTGCCGCCATGGATGAGCCTCGTCCACAAGATCAGTGCAATACGTGCGCGTGTCTGCCAAGGTTTTTTCATCTGCGATCACCCAGCGTGACTTCGTCCCCAGCTCCCCTTGATAATTATCATTACACAAAATAACGTCAAACAAATCTTCACCAACGTGCCCCTCGAGGGAGTGGACATGGTCATAGCAAGTGAATGCATCCGTTTCACCAGATTGAGTGGCAATATTACACACATAGATTTTGATCCCGCGGCTGGCGCGAATACTGGCAAGCACATCGCGCACCAGTAAATTGGGCAAAAGGCTTGTGTACAAACTACCCGGTCCGACCACAATGATGTCTGCGCTCAATAACTCTCTTATGACGGGAGGAAAAGCCGGTGCATCGTCCGGTTCCAGCCATACGCGGCGGACACGTCCCGCCATTTTGGGAATCTGACTCTCCCCTTCCACGCGGACTTCATTAAGCGAGTGCGGCAACTCCATGCTGGCTACCAGTTTGACATCATTCAACGTGGATGGGAATACACGTCCATTGATAGAGAGCACGCGTCCTGACTCAACGACAGCTGATTCGAAACTCCCTGTAATATCTGCCAACGCTGTGATAAATAGATTGCCAAATGAATGACCTTCCAAATCCGGTGATCCGCTAAAGCGGTATTGAAACAATTGGGTAAGCATATCTTCATCATTGGAAAGAGCCGCCAGACAATTGCGAATATCGCCCGGGGGCAGGATGCCAAAAGTCTCACGCAACCGTCCGGAAGAGCCGCCATCGTCCGCCACTGTGACGATGGCAGTAAGATTTCTCGTGTGAGCCTTTAATCCGCGCAGCAGAGTGGAAAGCCCGTGCCCGCCGCCGATGGTAGCGATGCGGGGGCCGCGTTCGCGGCGTTGAAACTCTGTCAGCTGATTGAATACATCTTCCCCCGGACGAATAAACGGCCTAAGCAGGAAGCGGTTAAGTTTGAAAATGCTGTAGACGACAATCCCAATTCCCAATCCACCAAAGATGATCGCACGCCAGACTCGCGGCAAAAATCTCAAAGAAGCATAAGAAAGGATGGTGAGCAGGGTCTGATTCGTCGAATCGGTGCGATAGAGTTCGATCAAAATCACTGCAAAACCAAGCCCAAGCAGGGTAATTCCCATCAGGATAAAAAAGAACCAACGTTTTACCCCCAAACCCGGGCGGAGCCAGCGAAATAAATCACGAAAATTTTGCCAAAATGGTGCGAGTGGGGTATTTTTCCGCATAAAAAAGATGATAGCAGGGAAGGAATAATGAGTCAAACGGCGCAGAAGTCAACAAGATGCCATACGGTATAATTGTGCATATGCCCACAATCGGCGCTGGCGGCGAAGGCTTGCCCGCGCAGAATTATTGACGAAAACGAAATTGAATTCGCAACAAAAATCATCAAGGAGAATGTATGACAATATCCAATTTACCGGGCCCAAAAGCCAAGGCAATGATAGAGCGGGACCACAAGGTGATCTCGCCTTCTTATCCGAGGGGGTATCCGTTCGTGATGGACCACGGAAAAGGCAGTGAAGTTTGGGATGTGGATGGAAACCGTTTTCTGGATTTCATGGGAGGAATTGCGGTGGTATCCACGGGATACTCGCATCCAAAAGTCGTCAAAGCCATCCAGGAACAGGCTGAAAAATTCATTCACATTTCATCCGACTTTTACCACGAGAACTGGATCCGTTTAGGCGAAAAGTTAAATGAAATCGCACCGTTCAAAGAAGATGCGCTTTCTTTCATGACCAATTCAGGGACCGAGGCTGTGGAAGCGGCGATCAAACTGGCGCGCTATCATACCAAGCGCACGAACTTCATCGGCTTCACTGGGGCATTTCATGGACGCACAATGGGAGCCGTGACTTTTACGGCCAGCAAAGCAAAATACCATGGCGGATTCTATCCACTGATGAACGGCGTTACCCACGCACCGTTCCCAAATCCATACCGTCCTGTGCTTGAGAGACGGAAAGGCGAGGATTACGGCGAAGCAGTGGTCCGCTATATCGAAGAGGAAATCCTTGCACAAATTTTGCCACCAAAAGACGTAGCCGGCATTTTGGTCGAGACAATTCAAGGGGAAGGCGGTTACATTGTTCCACCGGATGGGTTCTACCCTGCCTTACGAAAACTATGTGATAAGCACGGTATTTTGATGATCCTCGACGAAGTACAATCTGGCATGGGACGCACAGGCAAATGGTGGGCAATCGAACATTTCGGCGTGGAACCGGACATCCTTACTTCTGCGAAGGGTATTGCCTCAGGCATGCCGCTTGGAGCCTGCATTGCCCGCAAATCCGTAATGGATTGGGAGATTGGCACGCACGGCAATACCTACGGCGGGAATCCGATCTCTTGTGTCGCATCCCTTGCGACGATTGACCTGGTCGAAAACGAATACATGCAAAACGCGAAGGAAGTTGGTGAATATGCAATGGAAGCACTGGAAGAAATCCAAGCGCGCCACCCAAGCATCGGCGAAGTCCGCGGCAAGGGACTGATGATCGGTGTGGAATTCGTAAAAGACCGCGAAACCAAAGAACCCGCCCATGACCTGACAGAACGTGTCGTGGAACTCGGATACGAGCGCGGCTTATTGATGCTTTCCTGCGGGAAAAGTGTCATCCGCATTGCTCCTCCCCTGGCGATCACCAAGACCGAAATGGATGAGGGATTGAAAATCTTCGAAGATGCTTTGACAGCTGCAGAAAAAGAAACGAAGTAGTCTGCGTAACAAAAAAGACGGCGCGATATCGCGCCGTCTTTTTTGTTTTAACCTAGCGTTTTTCCATGGACTGGTTGAAGCGAGTCGTGTCGTTCAAAACTTTCACAAGAACAGCACGAACCACAATTCGATCAGCATAGGTATTCGTGGATTCGTTGTAGGTCTTGCAGGTAATCAATGTAAGCCAGGCTTCCTCTTCGTGTTTAAGCACTGAAGTGTTGTATGGTTTGATCGTGCGGTTTTCACGTACCTCAAAAATATAAGCCTGCCCATAAGCGTGGACAATGATCTTGTCGCCCCAATTGAGATTTCCCAAGCTGGCGAACGGGCCCGGCGTACCATCAGGCAAAATAACATGTCCCGTAAGGGCGCTGTTTCCATCCCAGCCAGGGAATGCTGTTCCATTCAACCAGCCGGCGTCCTTCCACAACCAGGAAATATCCCAATCTTCATTTACCAACGGAACGCCTACGATCGATGTTTTGACCGAAAGACTCGGTATCTCCACCCACAAACCAGTTGCGCTATACGCTTTTTCCGTGGACTGTTCAGGCAAGGTCGTGACGATATTAGGCGCAAAACCTGATGGAGGAAGTGTTGATGGTAAATTCGCAGCGGTATTCGAACCACCTCCACTGGCAGCAGGCGCATTAATCGTCACGCTATCTGAAACGGAATAAATATTAACATCATCGAGCGGGTCATACCAACGCTCTGTTGAAGTAGCGTTATGAGTCGAAAGTTGAACGGGCAAACCATTTTGCTGCGGGTCAATCGGAAGGGATGTCCATGCGACAGAGGCCTCATTGACAGCAGGAGAGCCGATTAAGCGGGCATTGAAAGTAATGGTGGAAGTTTGCCCGAGCGGGAAGGTCGCCCATTCAAAAATCAAGTCTGTTGTTGTGGCGCCCGGATTGCAGTATGTGGCGGCTGGAGTATCCGGCGCAAGACCGGCCGTATATTGAACCGTGCACTGCACATACTCAAGAGTTGCAGGCAGAATATCCGATACAACAACATCAAATGCATCGGTTTGGCTTTGTGGAACAGTGTGATCTATCACCAAAGTAAATTGTACAGGCGTGCCAACGGGCACATTACTGGTTGGTGAAGCACTTTTATCAATTTCCAAATCTGGTTCAACGATCGTGACGTTAGACGCATTCGTTGACCGTGAGCCGCCTGTCCATGCCCAAGTGACATTATTATTCAGCCCAACGCCATCTTGATTTTCAATCACATCCAGCACAATTGCACGATATTGAATCGCCAATGAAGTAATGGCAGTTGGAGCAGCGATATCTCCAATTGTAAATAACACCTGCCTACCGGGGTTGGCTGGATTCGCCGGCAAATCACCTGGGTCAGTAATGGAAGAAACTGCAGGCGGACAAACAGTTGCAGTAATGTCCACGCCTCCTAGAATAACTGAGAGGCAATCTACAAACGCAAGTCCTTTATCCATTTGATCCAACACAGTCACATTGGTATATGCAACACCAGCAGGCAGAGTAATATTCACTTCGTAGGTGACAATTTCACCAATGGCTACATTGAGACCGCTTGTAAATGTCTCGTTTGTGCCAAGAATTGTTTTTCTAAACCCAGTATCTACAATGAAGCCGAAATCAACAGTCGGATTTGTAGTTGTAGCGTTTGCAGTATCAACCGTATTATTTGAAGCCGCGCCGACACTTCCGGGTGTCAGAGTGACAACATTGCTGGAAACCGGCCCTACTCCTCCGCCAACACCATTATCATTGTTATTCGTGTTGGCATTTGGGTTGGATGTGTCAGTGTTGTCAGCAGTATCCACAGTGCTGGCATATCCAGCAGGCGGTGTGACACGCACAATGTAATCACCCTGAGGCAATCCACTGAACAAATACGTACCACCTGCACCGGTTGTCACACCGTTGGGACCATCATCCAGAGTACCAAGAATACCATCCGCCCCAACATTGACTTCAGTCACTCCATCACTGGCAAATAACTGAACTCTGGCTCCCGCAAGCGGCAAGTCACCCGCATCGTATGTGCCATTGTTGTTCACATCCACAAAGATCTGGTCACCCAACTCCAGACGATAGAATCCAAAGTCCACTGTGCGGTTGCTTTGTGCATTCGGCGCTTCCCCTACCGGGTTGGTTGGATCGGCGTTCGTGTCATTCGTCGGTTCGCTGGCACTCGGTCCAAGGGTTACCGCACTGCTGATCACGGCCCCATTGAACGTCCCGCTGCTTTGACGTGTGCCATTGTCATCGTTATCCACATCGTTGTCTGCATCAGGGGCTGTCGTCTCGCCAACCACTCCCGCTCCGCTTATGGTCGTGCCGCTGCTCCAGGAGCCTGCCAACGGTCCGCCTGAGGCGAATTGAGTCGAAGGGATGA
>JAEURE010000135.1 GCA_016789485.1 Anaerolineales bacterium
GCGGAAAGAAAAGAAAGTTGACGCAACGGCGAGAGCGGCGCTTCAGGTTCGTCCAGAAGATATAAGCCGCCCCGCACAAAGCGCGATTGAAACAAAGTCATAAATCCTTCGCCGTGCGAGCGCGCATCCAAGCCGTCGCCGTATCGGCGTCTGAGAGCTCCTGCTTCATTTCGATAAGGCAGCTTTGCAAGATCTTTTGCGAACTGCGAGCGTCCCTCATATTCGCCGTCGACCTTGCTTAAGTCATCTTCCAATTCCTGCCGCGTTTGTTCAATTTGTTTGGCGTAGCCAAAGAAATCTTCGGCGCGTAGAAAGAAACCCTTGAGCGTTCGTTTTGTCCACGAGAGGCGCAGGGTCTGTGCCAGCTTGCGGATCTTTGCGAGCGACGGATCGGTGTTCACGCTTTGACTTCCCACGGTTACAGAACCGATCGCGCAAGCAATCGCTTCCATCAATGTGGATTTGCCTGAGCCATTTTCACCGACGAAGAAGGTTACAGGTGACTGGAATTCAATTTTGTCCAATGCGCGAACGACGGGGACATTGAATGGAAAAATATTCGTTTCACGGATTTCTTTTTTCTGAACGGAACGCAAATGGATCATTATTTTATTTTATCAAGAATAAGGGGGACGCTGCGGGAATAATCCACGTTTTCCTTTGAGACGTTCAGCTTAAGGATTTTTTCCGCAGGGATGGATTCCAGCCACTCGTTGACATATTTCTCCAGCAAGCCCGCATCTTCACTGGACGCGATGTTGATTCTGTTTCGAGAAGCCAGCCTTTGGCTGATGGTTTGCGAATCCGCGCTCAGGGCAATGACCATGTCTGGGGGCGGGAGCAGGCTGCGGGTGTGGAAATAGAAGCGGCGGCATAAATCGTATTCGGCGTCGTTGAGCAATCCGCGGGTATGGAAGAGGCGTGTAAAGCCGTGAAAATCCAGATCCAGACCGCCATCCATCAGGACAGGCGCGTCATTTTTGCGAAGCTCAAGCTCTTGTTCGGCGCGGTACAGCAGATAATCCATTTGATTGGCGAACGCATATTTTGAGTCCGCTTTGAAGAGCGCTTGAAACGGACGCTCGGAATGTTGTTCCAGAGCAACTGCAAATTTATCTTGTTTGCACAAAGCGCGCGCCAGTGTGGTTTTGCCCACCCCGCTTGCGCCGACGATGGCGATGAGTTTGTTCATGAGATCCTATTGAATGCAAAATGCGGCGCATCAAAGCGTATCGTACGATGCTCCAGTTTTAAGAGTTTCTCACTTATAGCATGTCAGGTTTGGCATTACAAGAGGATGACGGGTATTACTTATACGTCATTTTTGCATTACAATTTTAAAGTCTATATTACAGCCCGCATGGAGAGTTTATGGAAGAGCCTGTTGAAATTAGTTCGGACGACCCGATTATTGCCACATTACATTTTGCTCCGTTTCGAAACATGATCAAGCGCGGAGTGACGATGTTTATGCCTGCCGAGGGTGAACCACAAACAAAGCAGATCAAAACTCCTTGGGGCACTGAATTGACTGCCAAACGGGGAGACATGCTGGTATATGAGTTGAGTCAGCCGGATGATGCCTGGCCTGTGGATGCGGAAATATTCGATGCAAGCTATATGATGCTGGAACCGGGAATTTGCATCAAGCGGGTGATTACCTGGCTCGTGCCTCTTATCGATGTGACTGGCGGAGATGCCGACCGTCTTGTCACCGTTCACACCCTGGAAGGTTCTGAAACCGTGCGAGCTGGTGACTTTTATTTAGCCAAGGGAGTGCAGGGAGAGATTTGGCCATATCCCATTGAAAAGGCTAATGAAATCATGAGACCCGCTGAGTAAAGCTCAGTGGGTCTTGTGTTCGAGTAACCTTATTTTTTTCTTCCAGGTTCAAGCTTTTGGATTTTCTTAAGTTTTGTCGACGACTGACTGCTTCCCCTGGCAGACCCTTCATCCATCATGCGCTCAAGAACATTATCGATAAAATTGTGGATGTAATTTGATGTATTGATGGTTTCAATAACGCCGCCTGTTTCGCGCATAAGTTCGATCATGTGACGGGTAAGTTGCGCGTCGCGATCTTTTGGCCTGCTTCCAACACCGTTCCAAACAGCGATGAGCCGCGCATTTTTTATGCCGCGCCGCAGTGAGGAATAAAGAGCCCAGCGGTTGTTGCGTTCGTACAGATCGTCCCCATCTTTTGGCGCGCCGATTCTATCCAATTGATAGACATCCTCAACGAGCGGGTGGCTGCGGATTTTGTAGAACCTATCGACCCAATTATCTCCGCCGGGGGCAACGAATTCCTTTATGTAGGCAGATTCCTGCAAGGGGAGATGCACTTCTACGTGAATACCTTTTTCGGCGCAAACCTCAGCAAAGAGGATCTCGCTTCCGGCGGAAAGACCGGCTGTGTAGGCAATATCCTGCGGCCT
This sequence comes from Anaerolineales bacterium, assembly GCA_016789485.1. Classification (GTDB taxonomy): domain Bacteria; phylum Chloroflexota; class Anaerolineae; order Anaerolineales; family Villigracilaceae; genus Villigracilis. Next base: position 2,436 of record JAEURE010000135.1, read on the forward strand.
GGCGTTGAATTTTTCCAGTTTTTTACGGATTTCGTTTCGCAGATCCGCTTCCCGTTCTGCTGGAAAGGTCTTCTTATCCTTTCTCGGATGGTCCACCATATATCCTGCAAACAGGAAGGTCTGCTTGTCAGGAGTTTTTGCTTTTCTTTTTCCTGATTTTGTTAAATTCCCTGTGAACGAATCTTTTCCAACACGCGCCATCTCTTCTTCGAGTATCTGGATGGCTGCCTGCACAAACTCTCCGCGCATTTCAAGGGCACGCAGGATCTCCAACTGCGAATGGGATGTCTGCAGGTAAAACAAATTGCGGCGGGAGGCTGTCAACGCTTTTCTGTAGGAGCGTACGACGTTGGGGATATTGTCCGCTGTCAGCACGCGCAGTTCAGCGAGTGAGATCAAAGTCCAATAATCTGCATTGTCATCTTCAACCTTGGTTTCGAGCGCGAAGATCAAGGCGCCCTGGAGTTCAAATAATTCTTCGCGAATCCTTGTGATGTCCGGGTCGGGATCTTTTTTATTGTCAAAGCGGTCTGCGAGATAAATGGCAATTGTGGAAAGCGTAAGCGCATTTACGCCCGGATAATAGTTGTTCAGGTCGATGCGGTAGCCTTTGAGATAACTGTCAATGGATTTGATGAGCCAATGGTACGAATCAAAAGCGGCTTTGAGCCGTTTTGTTTTGTCCCGAATGTTTTTCCATGACTCCGTCCACATTTCCTTGTAGATGCGTCCCAGATAGGAAGTGGCTTCGCTGTCGTTGGGGAAATCGTTTAAAAGGTTTTCAATTTTTATGATCGCTTCATCTACACGGCCAAGGCGATTGAGATGAAAGGCCTCTTCGCGGCGGAATGCGAGATTGGAGGCGTTTACTTCCAATCCCTTGCGATATTGAGCCAGCGCCAGTTCATTACGCCCCATGCTTGCAAGCGCCTTGCCAGCCTCGCCGATGGCTTCTTCTTTGATGAGAGGATTCCGAATTTCTTCCGTGAGCAAAAGAATGTCCCCGATCCGTTTTTGGCGTTGGGCAATCGTCACTCTTTGCTTCCATTCATTGTATTCGCGCCAGAAACCAGTTGCCAGCGGCGTGCGAAGCGCCTTTCGGTCTGGTTCGATCAGCCCGGAAAGCAGGTTAAATACCGGGCTATGGACCGCGTCACGGTCTGATGCCCAGGTATCTTTCGCCATGCGCGCGATGGCTTGAATATCGTTCTTAAGGAATTCGGGATCGGGCACGCCGTCTGCTGTTATGTGGTAGGGAAGCGTACGAACATTGAAGATATCGAACGGCATGTATGCACGGCCCGCCTGAATGTGCATCACGCCGCGTTTGCGAAACGCATGGCGGATCCCCAATTCATAAAAGACATTCGCGTTGTCTATGCTGAGATCGCACAGGCAAAGATCTGCCAATAAAAGTTCCTGGAACATATCCGTCAAAATATCGCCGGAGGCGGTTTCTTCATCTGCGCGGAAGGGTTCGAAACCCGCCTCTTCCAATGCAGGTTTGATCATTTGTTTATAGATCGCGTTGAAATCGTACAGGGATCCATCGCCGCCTTTCTTTTTACCGAAAGGCATTACCACAAATGCATGCGGACGAACGACGGGCTGCATCGGGGCGGGACTTTCAGCCTTTACTTCGGCTGGAGCAGTAACCACCACTGCGGCTTTAGCCTCCTTGTCTGCGGAAGTCGTTCCAGTTTCTGCTGGGGTTGCTTGCGGCGGTGTTGTTGTAGGCGTAGACGCCGGTAAAGCGGACAGGATATTTTCTTTTGGCTTGGAGGCGGAGTTTTCGTCAGTCATGGTAGGTTTCCTTTAAGGTTATCCCTTTGGTTCCTGCGATTTTGGGTAACGGGCGAGCAGGCTGTTCAGTACAGCGGGCGGAGTATTGGCTCCAATTTCAACACCGGCAAAATCCTCGGCAATTTCCGCCAACGTTGATTTGATATCCGCGAACCGTTCCTGTAATCCTCTTTGCATGGCTTCCAATTCGGCGCGTACCAGATCCGAAGAAGCTTCTTCTGCAAGCGTATTTAGAGCGGTTTCAAAAGTTTCAGAAAGGGTTTCCTCGGCTTGGCTCAGCTTTTCACTGGTAAATTCAACCACCGAATCTTCCATGGCTTGTTTGAGTCTGCGGTCTGATTCACGAGCCGCCTTGATCACACGGTTGACAAGACCCGCCTCTTCCTCAAGATCGGAGTTCTTGAGAGCTTCCTGCATGGCTTTGATGTATTCAACATTTTGTCCCCATAAAATTTCTTCTGTGGAACGCACGATTTCGAAGAATTCCGTTGAGCTTTTTTCCTCAGGTTCCAGGTTCTTCCAGTGATCGTTTAAGATGTTCAATTCCATGATGACTTTGCTGTAATTTCGGACAACGGAATCAAAGTTGCGCAACTCCTGCCAGCCGATGAAGACTGCCGTAAAGGAGGCTGCCAGGGCCGTCCACAAGGGGAGAAAAACAGCAAGCAAGGCGCCGAAAACGCCGGAAAGAATGATAAAAATTTGCAGGCGGGTTCGTTCAACCTGTCTTTTGTTTACTCTTCCAACATGCCAGTTGAGTTGCGCTTCCAGCCTGTGTTTGAAATATTCATCCCCATTCAGGTCGTTGAATCCCGGGTCACTTGCAGGGTCGCTTGGCGAGTAATTTGGAGGGATCGGGCCGTTGTAGGGAGGCATTGTCAGTTCACCGTTCATCCCGCGGAACATGGAACGTTGAATTTCTGCAAGACGCTTTTCCAACCAGGCACGGCGGGTTGGAGTGTTGGCCAATACGGTTCGATAATTGTATATTTCCTTCAATATCTCTTCTGCCCCGGCGCGCGCAATCAGCCAATCGCCGCTCGAAAGAAACTTGCTTCCAAACGCTGCAAGCGCTGACCCAAGAATTGGTGTGAGAATCAGGAAAAATTTGAGGCTAACACTCAACAAGGTAGGAGATTCATCGGGAATAAAAGTGGTGAGAATGGCGAGAAAGGTTGCCACGACACTTAATATCGAAATCCAGCGGCGAGAATTTATGTGGGCTTTGGTTCTCTTTTTGGAATAGGCATCCAATTGCGCATAACGTGTCCATGCAATTTGAAGGATGGGTGTGGCTTGTTGAGGTTGTGTATCCATGGCGATTCCTCTTTTACGGCTGGGGTAGGTTGGGACAAATCACGCGATATTCCTCTTCCTGAAAGAAGAATATCCATTGGCTTCTGCTGAAATTTCTGATGAGGCGGGAGCATGCAGTTTCTGTAAGGTTTTCTTTTGTGGTGGTCACAAGCAGGCTCACATCCCAGATTTGCAGGGTTTTTCTGGAAACGGAGGATAACAGGCTGCCATCCGGAGAAAAGTTGATTCCTGAGACCAGGTCTCCGTGCGGGATGCGAGCAACCTCTGTGCCTGTGTTAAGGTCCCAGAGATAGACGTATCCATCCGCGCTGGCAGAGGCGAGCCATCCCATTTTAGAATTGAAATCCAAAGAGGTGACTCTGCCTTCTTGCAGGAATTGGTAGGTGGGCTGGGAATAATCTTTCTTGTTCATATCCCAGACGTAAATGCTGCCGTCTGAGCTGGTGGTCGCAAGCCAGTTGCCTTCCAAATTAAAGGTAAGAGACCTGATATTGCCGACTTGTCTGAGTGCGGCAATTTCGGTATTCGTATTTGTATCCCATAAAATGGTTTTGTCTGCAAATCCAATTGCCAGGATCGGGTCTTTGGGACTGAAGGATGAGGTAAAGGCAACTTCGTTGAATTGAAGGGCGTTTAACTGCTGCCCTGATTCAATATCCCAAATGTAAACAATGGTATTGCCTTCATTGGTTGTAGCGAGCAATTTACCGTCTGCGCTGATCGCCAATCCGCTGATATCTGAGCTGTGTGGCAGAGAGTGCAGAACCTTTGTTTCGAGGTTGTATAAAATTGCCCTGGAGTTGGAGACTTCGGAATTCTCTGAAATGGCAACCCATTTTGAATCGGGACTCACTTTCATTTGGGCGGTAAGCTCGTCAAACGAGAGAATATTGATGCCCTGCGTTCCATCATGGAGTGTGGTCAATTGGCTGGCTGGAATTTGCCAAAGGATCTTGTCGTCCGTGTTGACAAGCATCCATTGCCCGGCGGGGTCGAACTTTGCCTTGTTTATGAATTCAGTGAAATTAATATAGCCGACCCTGGCCTTCAATAATGAAATGTCCCAAATGGTAATATTTCCGTCACGGTCGCCAACAATGATTTTCCTTCCATCCGGGTTAAACAGCAGGGCGGAACCAATCCCATCCAGCGCGGCTTCGAACATTAATGTGCCGCTTTGAGAATCCCAAAGCCGTGCAGTCAGATCGTATCCAGTGGTAAGGATCCACTCTCCGTTAGGGCTGACTTCCACACGCTGTACGAAACTGCCGTGTTGCATGCGGATTTTTTCAAGCCCGTTTGCCGAGTTCAGCACACGCACGATCTTGTCGTCTGAAACGGTGACGTACCACGAACTATCCGGGCTAAAGGCAATATCCTCCACCCAATCGGGGTGTTGAGAGATGATGGTCTGACGCCCGGTTTCGGCGCGTAGGACTCGGGCTGTGCTGTCTTCGCTGGCTGAGCCGAGGAGTTTTCCGTCCGGGCTGAATTCCATATTAAATATCTCCGCTTTGTGAGCGGGACCAGGCAATAACACCCCGGTTAATACCTTCCATATCCGTGCTCCGCCTGTTTTTGTGCCTACAGCCAGCCATTCTCCATTCGGGTGGAATCGAACTACGCTAATGGGACCTTTTGCAAAATTATAGTTATATACATTTTGGCGAATGTCAATATTGAGGATGGATACGAATCCATCTTTGCGTCCA
>JAEURE010000136.1 GCA_016789485.1 Anaerolineales bacterium
TTTTTACCTTGCTTCTTTGTCATGAAAGTACCATACACTGTGATGGGGGTTGTAGTGTAAAATCCTATTATTATGGTAGCACGAAGTGTGCAGAGAAATGAGCCGATAGGTCTTCAGCGCTATGGCGTTCTGGTAGACCAGATTTTGCAGTGGACCGTCTTTGTTTACCAGGCGGCAGCTGTGATCGTTGTTTTATTCGGGTTATTTCTGGCTGCTCGCTGGATTCAACAGCCTTTTCTTGGCGCATTTTACGAACACACACTGGTTTTCAACGGCACCGGCCCGGATGATGCCGACCCGGCTTGGGCGTTATACAAGGAAGTTGAAGTAGGGGATCAGTTACTCGCTATAAATGGGATCCCGGTTCACACTTCCCTTGAAGTCAGGCAGATCTTGAACGAGCGGGTTCCCGGAGAGAACGTCACTGCGACCATTCTAAAAACCAATGGGGAAGAAAAGACCTTTGACGTCACTTTATATGCCTTTCCGGAAGGCAGCCGCACAGTTTACTTCATTGTCCCTTCGATATTAAGCGTTGTTTTCCTTGCCGTCAGTTTATGGATCTTCGGCTTTCGCCGTAATGAATCGGCTGGCCGCGCATTTTCCCTCTTCACTTCCTCACTTGCCATCATTACCGGTGCATACTTTAACTTAATAACCACTCATGAGTTCACAATTGTGTGGACTCTTGCCACCGGTCTTGCGGGCGGCGCACTGATTAATCTTGCCCTTGTTTTTCCGATAGAGTCGCGCACAGTAATCAACCGTCCCTACCTGCGATGGGTGGGAGTGGCAGTGGGATTGCTGCTTGTGATCAACGCCCTGCCAAGTCTGTTCAACTTTGATCGTCCTACAACCTATATTCGTAATTGGCAATATTTGTATGGATTTGTTGCATTGAGCACTGCCCTGTATCTTGCGACTAATCTGTACCATGCGTTTTACGCGCAATCACCGGTGGTCAAAACTCAGTCTCGCACCATTCTGATCGGAACCTTTTTTGCCTTTGTTCCGTTGAGTGTCTGGCTGGGACTCGGGTTTGTTCGCCCCACCAATTTTTCACCGTATCTCTTCCTGCCGCTTGCCTTGTTCCCGCTTGTGATCGGCTATACCATTTTGCGTTTCCGTTTCCTGCGCACTGATGACATTATCCGCCGCGGCTTCATGTATGTTCTGTTGACCATCTTGGTGGTGGTTGGGTACGCCCTAATTGTCGCCTCCGCCGGCTTGATCTTCAATACTTCGCTGCCTGCGAACAATGCATACTTGGTGGGCGGCTATATGTTCCTTATCGCTATTGTCCTGGAACCGCTTCGTTCTCGTTTGCAAACCGCCGTGGATACCATTTTCTTCCGCGGGGAACGCGCCTTTGCCGAGCAGTTGGAAGATTTCTCCCATAGACTCACGACCGCTTTGGATCTCAACACGATCGGTTTGATCCTGAGCGAACGCATCGCCTCCACCTTAACCTCGAGCAGGATCCACGTCTACACATACGATTCTCTCAATGACTTTTACTTCGCCCTGCCCGGCATGGATAGACATCCCACAAGCGACATAAGGTTTACATCCGCAAGTCCATTGGCGCGTTATTTTGAGAAAGAACACCTGCCATTATATTTGGACAATACTTCTGTCCTGCCGCCAGCCTTGCAATCGGAACAATCCCGCCTTGCATTGCTTGGTGCACGCCTCTTCATTGTGTTACCCGGCAAGGAAAGGCCGAATGGCTGGCTGGCCTTGGGGTCGCGCTTATCCGGCCAACCATATACCCCGCGTGACTTGCGCTTCCTTGAAAATATTTGCGATCAGGCGTCCATTGCCATCGAGCGTGTGCAGACCGTTGCCCATCTCGAACGCCGAATCCTGGAAATGAACGCACTAACCCGCGTCTCACAGGGCGTAAATGTCACTTTGACTTTTGATGATGTGCTCGAATTGATTTATGCCCAGACAGCGCAGATCATCCCGACTTCGCATTTCCACATCACTTTATACAACAGAGACAGCGATTATTTTTATTACGGCTTTTGTTTGGAGAATAACGAGAGAATTCAAGAGCGTGAGAATTTGCCGTTTTCGAAAAATACAGGCTTGGGACCGGAAGTGATCCGCAAGAGTCGTCCGATCATCACACAGGATTATCTGCGTGAATGTCAGGCGCGTGGTCATACCCCGGCTCTTGAAAACATCTTTGCGTGGATGGGAGTTCCGTTAAATGCGGGCGCTTTATCCATCGGCGCATTGAGCGTGGCAAGCCGCGATGGGGCCATCGTTTATACGCGCGGCCAGCTTGAACTTTTGCAAGCCATCGCCGACCAGACTGCCGGCGCCATCGTTAAAGCGCGCCTTCTTGAAGAGACACAGAAACGCGCACATCAGCTTTCCACATTAAATGAGATTACGCGTCAATTAACTTCCACGCTAGACCTTGACCTGTTGCTGCAAAATATTCTTGAAAATGCGGTCGGGATTTTAAATTGCGAAGCAGGCAGCCTGTTCCTGGTGGATGATCAAACCGGCGAATTGGTATTCCGCGTGACAGTGGGCCCGGTGGCTTCCAACCTGGTAGGAAAGCGTTTGCCCCCCGGTACAGGAATTGTTGGGCGTGCTGTGGAGACCCGCGGCCCCGTGATCGAAAATGAAGATCAGCTCTCGAATTCCCGCTTCACAGGTGTGGACCAGCAAACCGGCTTTGTCAGCCGTTCATTGATGGCTGTACCTTTGCAGGTAAAAGACCGTGTCACGGGCGTCGTTGAAGTTATCAACCGCCGCGATGGACTTCCCTTCGTTCAAGATGATCAAACGCTGCTCACGGCTTTTGCCGGGCAAGCTGCTGTGGGTATTGAAAATGCCCGCCTCTTTACCTTGACCGATCAGGAACTTGCCGCCCGTGTGGAGGAACTCTCGGTCATGCAGAGGATTGACCGCGAGTTGAATGCCAGCCTTGAAATGGACCGCGCAATGCGCATTACATTGGACTGGGCATTAAGACAGTCTGGTGCTGAAGCCGGGTTGATCGGCATGTTGGAAGAGACTCAGCTCCGTGTGATGTCCTTTGTGGGTTTTGATGAGTATGTTGCCGGCCTGAATGACCAGACGATGGAAGTTGGATTGCCAGCCATGCTCAATGCTGTGGAAACGGGTCTCCCGCAGCAATTGTCGGTTGCCGCTTCAAAGGATAAATTAATTCCTTCTGCCCATACTCAAATGGTTATCCCCATCCGCCGTGAAACCACGGTAATCGGGTTGCTGTATTTGGAGAGCACAAATGACTCCCAGGTGGATATTGACTTCCTCACTCGTCTGACTGACCATGCGGCCATCGCTATTTCGAATGCGCAACTGTACGGCGAAGTCCAGCGTGCCAACCTGGCAAAAAGTGACTTTGTCTCTTTTGTGGCGCACGAGTTAAAGAATCCAATGACTTCCATCAAAGGATATACCGAATTGCTGGCTGGCGGGGCAGTTGGACAGATTAATGAGATGCAGACCAACTTCCTGCATACCATTAAATCCAACGTTGAGCGCATGTCCACGTTGGTTTCGGATTTGAACGACAATGCCAAGATCGAAGCAGGTCGTTTACGCTTTGAGTATAAAGCCACAAGTGCCGCTGACCTTGTAGATGAAGTGGTGCGCACCATGAAGCGCCAAATCGATGATAGAAAACAAACCTTGGAAATTCTCATTCCTGCGAATCTGCCGCCCATGTGGGCTGACCGAATTCGCGTTGGACAGGTGTTGACCAACCTGCTTAGCAATGCTTATAAATACACCCCTGAAGGCGGAACTTTACAGGTTGGAGTGGAAGAATCTGAAAATCACTGGGATGCCGATGGCGCACCGCGGGTGATCCACTTGTGGGTAAAAGATAATGGCATCGGTATGACGGTGGAAGATCAGCAAAAAATGTTCCAAAAGTTTTTCCGTTCAGATGACCCCAAGGCGCGTGAGGCGCCGGGCACTGGTCTCGGTTTGAACATCACAAAGAGCCTGGTTGAGATGCAGGGCGGGCGTATCTGGTTTGAAAGTGAATATCGCAAAGGCACAACATTCCATTTCACGGTTCCGGTTGCCGAAGGGTAATGAGATAAGATGACAATGAATGCATCCGTAGGAACCGCGCAAGCGCTTGATGGCCGTGAAGCTGGTTTAAAGGCGGCTCACAAGGCATTGAATCGCGTGGGCATGAATACGCCAGGCCTTGCTGTGGTAATTGCCTCTCATCAATATCAGCCCCGCGAAGTGTTAAATGGGGTCTCCAGCCTGTTGGGAGATACGCCCATGATTGGGTTCAGTTCACCGGCTGGATTGACCGGGGATGGTCAGCATCCGCATGCGGTGACGGTGGCTTTGCTCAGCGGTGATTTTGAAGCGGAAACACTCTGGCTTCCGGGGTATGCCCAGTCTGGGCGGGAAACAGCTGCAAAGATCGAGCAGCATGTGTCGGCGCGGAATGAACGGCAGTCCATGTTATTTTTTGCAGACGGCTTCAATGGTGATGCCGAGCAGTTTTGCAGCGGAATCACATCCGAATTAAATGCCACAGGCGCTCTTTCCAGCGGAGATTTGCATACCGGCAATACCTATCAAATGACGGGCAGCCAAACCGGCACGGGTGGTTTGGTGGCGGCTTTGATGCGCGGTAATTTGAAGATGGGGGTCGGCTATGATCATGGCTGGGACCCGGTTGGCAGTCAGTTCCGTGTGACGCGTTCACGCGGGTTTTGGCTGCGAACATTGGATGGACGCCCCGCTTCAGAAACATACTCGAGCCTGTTCGGCTATCCCGCGCGGGATTGGGCTTTCCCTCCCCTTAGCCACCTTGCGCGTTTATATCCGCTGGGTGTGGAGCAGGGTGATCACCTTGTCGTGCGCGCGCCAATCCGAGTGGAAGCAGACGGCAGTTTCCGCATGAATGCAACTATCCGCGATGGCATTGATGCCTTTTTGCTGGTGGGCAGCCGTGCTGCCTGTGAACGTGCTGCAAGGCAAGCCACTCAACAGGCCTTGCTGCAGCTTGGCAATACGAAACCCGCCCTTGCACTTGTGTTGGTGGATGTAGCCTGGCAGATGCTTCTCAAAGCCCAGCCCGGAGCAGAGATTGCCGCGGTGCAGGAGATTCTAGGCACAAATGTCCCGATTGCCGGGGGATACACTCTCGGGCAGGTCACTTCCACAGAAGGAATCGTGCCCAAATTCCTAAATCAGCATATTGTTGTCATCGTTTTTGGCGAAAACGAGCAGAGCTAGACAAATTTCCACAAAAAAAGAGCCCAAGTTGGGCTCTTTTTTTGTTGCCAAAACCACCTTTCAATACTCTAAAGACCGTTTAACTCGAATTATTGTATACTGCCCTTATACAACGAGGCCGGGCATGACTGAAAAGAAAGCACTTCCCAAAAAGAATACAAAACGAACCAAGCCTGATAATGAAATACAGGCAGGAGACCAGAGCATTGCCGTTGGCGGCGCCGTCACGGACAGTGCCATTATCCACGGGCAGACTATCGTCCTGGCAGATCGCTTCTGGCGGGACCTGAAACCTGCTCTGCCAGTCGAGAAGATTCGCGAATCCACAGCGGCGTACCTTAACTACCTGACGGACCGTCACTATTACCTCAGCTTGAAGGGTATGGGGGTCTCGGATCGTGTCCCGCTGAAATTGAAGTTACTCGACCTATACGTGCCTCTAAAAGCGCGCATGGAATTGCCTGAAGGTGATACCTGGAAGCGTGACTTGAGTTTGGCGGGTCGTGAAATCACCGATCATGAGCAGGAACTTCTGCATTTTGGTGAACCGGTTCCGCTCCTGGATATTTTGCAGAGACACTCCGGGGTGATCATATTGGGCGATCCGGGTGCCGGGAAAACCACCTTCGTAAAATATCTTGCATTGCGGCTTGCAAGGGGAGAGGGTAAAAAAGTTGGGCTTGAAGATTTCCTCCCTATCTTATTGCCGCTGGCAGCTTTTGCAAATGCGCTTCAAACCAAAGATACCCGCTTGGATGATTTTATTGCTGAATATTTTGATGGCATTGGCGCCGACCTTCCCGTGGGGCCCATGCTGCATGAGGCTCTCAAGGCAGGCCGGGCGTTAATTCTGTTGGATGGTCTTGATGAAGTTCGCGACCTAAACATGCGTAATACGGTTGTCGAACGTGTGGTGGACTTCTTTGCCTTCCATCGCCACGAGGGAAATAAATTCGTTCTCACCAGCCGCGTGGTCGGCTATCGCGCTGTGCGCCCCTCTGCGGAAGATTTGGTGGAATGCACGATCGTTGATTTTGAAGAGGATGAGATCGAGGAATTTGTAGGGCAATGGACAACTGCTCTCGAAAAACAGGCACAAGGCAATACTGTTGTCGCCCGCGCAGATGCTGAAACAGACCGCCGTGAATTGCTCGATGCCATTCAGCAAAACCCCGGTGTGCGCCAGCTTGCATCCACACCGCTTCTGCTCACCATTCTTGCCTTAATGAAAAGACAGGGCGTATCCCTGCCTGAACGCCGTGTGCAGCTTTACGATCAATATGTAAACACTTTGCTTTCCACTTGGAACCGTGCCCGCAGTCTCAGTGGACGCGCGCCCGGGCGTGATATTGATGAGATTCAAACGATTCGGATTCTTGCGCCGTTGGCATTGTGGATGCATGAAATCAGTCCCGGTGTTGGCTTGGTGGGGCGTGAAGACCTGCGCCGCAAACTCGAAGAACTTTTTCTGGAACGCGGCGACCCATCGCCTCATCAGGCTGCGCGTCAATTCCTGACCGATGTACATGATCATGCTGCCGTTCTGCTGGAGCGCGGCTTAGGCGAATACGGATTCATCCACCTGACATTTGAAGAATATCTGGCGGCCGTTGCGCTTGCCTTGAAGGGACAAGGAGACTCTGCGCCCATCATCGAGACTCTTTCCCGTCATGTGGGGGAACAGGCGTGGCGTGAAGTGGCTTTGCTGACGATTGGCTATCTTGGCATTCGCCAGCAATTGCCGAAGGTCTCGGGCGAGGTAGTGGAAGCCCTTGTAGATAAACAGCCAGGTCCCCCCGGTGAGGCAGTTGTACTGGCCGGCGATGCAGTATTGGATACATGGCCCGGCGGCGTCCCTTTGCAAAGCAAGGAACATGTGACACAAGCCCTTGTTGTCACCATGCAGACAGGCAGCATACGTCCTGAAATACGCAGGCATGCAGGTCTCCTCTTGGGGCGGCTTGGCTGGCGTCCCGGTGACTTGGATCGGTTTGTGGAA
>JAEURE010000137.1 GCA_016789485.1 Anaerolineales bacterium
CGTTCGAATCGAGTTCGTCAAAGATGCGGTACCATGCGCCTTTGTAATCTGCCATCGGAGGACCCTGTTCCAAGGCTTCAACCCAGTGAACGGAACCATAGTACAAAGGCGGCGACATGGGCTGCCAGCCATACGCCTTTGAATAACGATAAGGCATGGTGAATGGGACAGAAACATCTGTAATCAACCGCCTGCCTTCTGGAATTGTACTAGGCGGTGTTTGATAAAGTGTCTTCACGCGCTGCAAACGTCCACGATGCAGGTATCCGCCCCATACTTTATACCAAACCGGGTTATGCGGCGGCCATTCTGCAGTCACCTGCCCGTAAACATGCACGAGTTCATCACGATACCAGGTCAGCTCGATGCGGCTTTCATCCGTCGGCTCCTTGCGCACAGGCATCTGAGCTGTGGCAATTCGCACCACAAAACTATCATCAAAATCGGTCAACCCGGGCAGGAAGGGTGAAAACGCCAACCCGCCGAGGGTAAGACCGCCTAATTTCAAAAAATCCCTGCGTGAAAATGTAGATTGCATGCCGAAAATTTTACCCGATTATCTTTAAGAATTAATGAGAATAAGATGAATAAAAAAACTGCCACCCTGCTGAGGATGGCAGTCTGAGTATTCAATTGTAATTAAGACTGCACTGTTTCAATGATCATATCCTTAAGCAGGATCTCAAGCGCCATGGAATGACCGCAGCGCCTGTGGGTGAGGAAAAACTCACAATCGCAGTTAAAAACACCGTTATTGTAGGAAACATGGTGGTCACTATTATCGCCGTGGAAATCAAGTTCAAACTGATTGAAGTGAAAGCGGCGCCTGTCTTCAGCATATCGTTTTGCCTTTTCTACCTTACCTATCAGTCCAGAATCCATTGTATTAATCTCCTTTTTTGAGGGAATATAAAAAAACACACGCGGAGACATCCGCGTGTGTTAATCAACGAACATGGGTACTTCCTGAAATAAGCGCATGATGGCGTTACCTCGATGTGATGAGTATAGTACGTTTCAAAATGCGAGTCAATGATAAATGTCAGATCATACTCAAATCGTATGGCAGTTGTAGGGTTTAACTGGATAAGATTCTTCTAATATCGCATATTCCTTGAAATGGCTACGCGCAGACGAAAAGCGCATCCACCTTAATCTGGCGGCTGATTCTGCTAAATGGACATTCTCTCCAACCGAGCTGAAAAACTCACCCGCGAAAGATAAATTTCGCGGGTGAGTTTTATTGGTTTACTTTTTCTTTTTTACAGCTTTCTTCACAGAGACTGGCTTGAGTGCGGGCTTCTTGACAACCGCCTTCTTCTTGAATACAACAGGTTTGGTCACTTTCTTTGCAGCAACTGGTTTCGTCTTGACGACGGTCTTCTTGACCAGTTTGGTCTTGGAAGCAGGCGCTTTCTTCGTTACAACCTTCTTCACTTTAGACGTTTCCTTCTTCACAGCAGCTTTTGTCGTTTTGGCTTTTGCGGGAGTCTTCTTTACTTTCACCTTGGACTTTGCCGCCGTCTTCTTCGCAACTGGCTTCTTCTTCACGGCTGCTTTACGAACAGCGCGCTTTTTCCGAACAGGCTTTTCTTCCACTGGAGTTTCTTCAACTGCGGCAAATAATTTCTTCCACTCAGCCTGCATGGATTGGACGCCTGCGCCATTCAATTGGTCGCAGATAATTTTCCACTCGATATCTCCTACAAAGCGGAAATCCATGAAGGCATGGCATTGATAGGCGCCAAGCTCCACGTACAAACCCTTATCCCATACTTCTTTGCAGGAGCGGATGTACTCGAGCTGGGTGACATAATCCTTAAAGATGACATGTCCCACACGAGGAAGTCCCAGACCTTCAGCAAGGTTCTTACGCTTCATTTTGCCTGATGGTTTTTCGATGTAAGCTGCGGAGGTTTTGATCCAGCCTTTGGTGTCTGCAAATTTGTTGTGATAGATGACCAGTCCGCGCTCTTCGTTAAAGCGGTTGGAGTAGGCGAAGACTTCTTCGTCCACGCCGCCGTTGGGGCGGTAAAAGTCATAGAGCAGGAACTGCTCTACGTCAGCGAACAGGTAACGGCGGTGAAGAAGCGGGAAGATGCGCCATTCGTGCCCACGGATGAGTCCATCATCAGGAGTCTCCTCCCATTTTGGGCGGCGGAATTCCATCCCATATTTTTCAGCAAAGCCTTCCACTTGTCCGTGACCGAACATGGGCAAGCCAGGCAATGTGGAAAGCACGGTACAAATCCCGAAATATTTGTCGCCTTTGCCAAATTGCTCGACAGCAGTTTTCTCATCGGGGTTGTTCATGAAATTGACGTAACGCTTGAGAATTTGCGGATCAAACTCCAGCGTATTTTTGATGGCCATACGATATTTGGCATTGTCCTCGTCGCGAAGCATGTGCATGAACGCCGAGTTATAGACGCGGTGCATACCAAGTGTGCGGACGAAATAACCTTCCATAAGCCAGAAGGCTTCAGCAAGCAAAAGCGTGTCGGGCACTTCGGCAGCGACGCGATCCACGACTTCGCGCCAGAACTCTTCAGGGACTTTATCGTCGAACTCGGCTTTGGTCATGCCGTACTGCGAGCGGGACGGGATTGCGCCGCCGGCACCAGGCTCAGGGAACCACAGACGTTGCACGTGTTTTTTGGCAAGAGTCATTGCCGCGTCAAAGCGAATGACGGGAAAATTACGGGCAACATGCAGGATGACTTGAATGACCGCTTCACGCACGACTGGATTGGTGTAATCCAACTGGGCAGTATCATTCCACGGGAAGGATGTGCCATCGTTACCGTGATAGATGTAGCGTATATCACCTGTTTGATGATCGCGGCGCTGGAACGTTACAGCTGCATCCGTTTTGTCGTAGTAATGGTCTTCGAGGTAAATTCCGACGCGTAAATCATCGGAAAGGTTTTCTGAACGGAAAGAATAGGAAGGGTAAGGAGGGAAAGAAGAAGACAGGAACCAATCAGGATGTTCAACGACCCAGGTTGAATCAATGCCCATGTGATTGGGAACCATATCTGCGGAAAGGCGAATGCCGCGCGACCAGGCGCGTGTGCGCAGACCGTTCAACGCATCCCAGCCGCCGAGGTCACTGGCAATGTCATATGAATGAAGGGAATATGCAGAGGCGACAGCATCCGCCTGCCCCATACGCTGCTTGATCCGCTGGGAGGCGCGGCTGCGCTCCCACAGACCGATGAGCCACAAGCCTGTAAATCCACGGGATGCAAGCAGGTCCAACTCTTCATCAGGGATTTGGTCAAGAGTTGTAATGCTGCGTCCATATTGTTTGGAAAGTTGGTCAAGCCATACGTAGGTATTCTTAGCCAGCAAAACTAAACGCGGCATCCAATCTTTGTCGGCGCTGTAACGTTCGTATTCTGCATATTCAGGAGAAGCAAAAGAGGGAATGTAAGTTTCGGGGTTGGAGAAATCCACAGGGCCCTGCAAGCGGAGAATATCTTCCTTTAAGTAATCAATGCCGCGCAGGATGCGTACAGAGAAGGCTTCACCGAGCAAATGTCCCCATTTTTCGATAATGAATTTTAGCTGACCTTCCAAAGAGTCTGGCGCAGCTTTGATGGGAGCTTCGAGAAGATAGGTGAGAGATTCACCAAGAGATGATTCGCCGTTTCCAAAACCGGGCTGGCGGGAGAAGAAATCCAGCAATAACTGCATGAACTCCTTGTATGCCGAGCCATTCATGGCTTTTTCATCAATCAGTTCTTTGTAGCGATTGACTGCTGGATTTTTGTTGAAATTATTCACCAGCAGCATCTCTTCGATGGAGGCAGCCCGCACGCCGCGTCCAAGGTCACCGAGGTTGGGGACTTTGGTGGAGAGATAAACTCCAGCCGTCACGTCACCACGAAAGACGGAGAGCGGCGGGAATTCTTCAGTAAATTTCGTGAGAGTCAAATCATATTTTGAGCCAAGGTTCGATTGCAGCATTCCCATGGCGCGTCCCATCACGCCGGTGTAACGGCTATAAAAATGCTTGAGGAGGATGTGATACGCCTCATCAAGCAGGGACAGTGCATACAGGTCAGTGGCAGGAACCGGGTCGGTGCGAAGCGCTGACATTTGGGCGGCAAAAGCCCGGGCTGATGCCAAATCTGAAAAAATGACATGCCCGTCCGGGCGGAAAAAATCCAAGGAAAAATTGTATTTTTGGCGGGATGCGCGGGATGTAAGCATACAACAATGATAACCGATTTGCGAAATTTTTCGAGTAAAATCTCTGCGTTATTATGAACACATCATTGTTGCAATTCATTTATTTGATTTTACTTGCCGCGCTGTACCTGCCGGTCATTTTCTTCGCGATACAGCGGCGAGACGAAGGGCACGAAGCAGCAACCTGGCTTGTGGCTTTGTATGCACTATTGGCCCTGGTCTTAAACGTCACGGAAGCCATCTGGCCCATCGGGGAAGATGCGCTTCTTTTTCAAGAAATACAGACGTATGTTGCGTTCACACTGGCTACGATCACGATCGTTGCTTTAAAAACATTCATCAAACGTGAAACCTGGTGGGCCTGGTTTGGCTTATGGGTCTTATGGATCCTTGGTTTGGCGCTCATTCTTACAAATGCCCTCAACCTGCCCGAAACGCTTTGGACAAACGGCACACTGGTATTGTTCCGCTCGCGGCTCGGTCCAGCCTGGGCGATTTTAGGGTGGTTGATTGTTGCAATTGGATTGATCCTTGCACTTGCAAACGCGAACAGACAGGCACGACAGCAATTATTCCGCAACCGCCTGAACTATTGGTGGCCTGTGCTCTTCCTGATGTTCATCAATGACATCATTCTTTTTGCAGGCATTAATATCATCGGACAGCCGTTCCGCCTGGCGGTGGCAATAACCATGGCGTATGTCATTGGGACGCATCACGTCCCAGACCTTAAAGGCATCACACGGCGCGTCATCGTTTATATTGCCATCATCATCACCGTCGTCGGTTTTTACGTGGCGGGATTTTTATTAATACAGGCAGTTTTCGGCGCCGATTCAAATTTCAACCCGCTCGTGGCGGGAGCTTCCATCTCATTGCTGTTGGCGGTAATTTTTACGCCGCTGGCTTCGCTGATTTCGCGCACCATCAACAAATGGTTGAAGGGTGATCAATATGATGCCAGCGTCACAATCCACCAATACAGCGAAAGCATCAGCAACATTTTGGACATGGACAGGCTTGCCAGTATCGCCGTCGGCATCATTCTCGAAGGCATGCAGATCGAACGCGGCTTTCTCTTTCTTGTGGATGGGGAACGCCAGGCGGATGGGCGCAAAATCTACAAACTCCGCTCTGCGCGAAGCCCGGAAGAAAGACAACTTGTAGCCGTTGAACTGGAAGAAAGCGGCACCATTGCCTCCTATTTTATAAGGGAACAACGTCCGCTTCTCCAATATGACCTTGACCTGCTCCCCGCCTTCAAGCAGACTCATCCCTTTGAAAGGGACTGGTTCAGCCAGCTGCGCGCTGAAGTCTATATTCCAATTTTTGCAAAAAAACAATGGATCGGTCTTCTGGCGTTCGGTTCCAAACTAAGCGGCAACCGCTATACCAAGGATGATCTCGTCACGTTGAGCTCACATGCCAGCCAGACCGCTGTGGCATTGGAAAACGCCCGTTTGGTTGACAACCTGATGCGTTTGAACAATGAACTGCGTCAGGCGCGCCGCGCTCTGGAGAAAAATAATCAAAGCCTCGAACGGCTCGATCAGGCCAAATCCGATTTCATCAGCATTGCCTCGCACGAACTCCGCACCCCGTTGACCGTGATCAAAGGTTACACAGAAATGCTGATGGAAGACGCGAACCTTGACCATAACATCAAGCATATGATGAAGGGCATCCATGACGGGACCATGCGCCTTCACGAAGTTATGGACTCAATGTTCGACATCGCGCAAATCGATGCGCGTTCGCTCAAGCCGCATCTTCAGCCCGTGGAATTAGGTCATCTCATCAAGGAAGTTTGCATGGAAGATGCAAAATCCATCAAAGAGCGCGAACAGACCTTAAGCATAGACCTGCCTCCCCTTCCGCACGTCAAAGCGGACCCGAATTTGCTGAAAAAATTATTCCACCACATCGTCCGCAATGCGGCCAAGTTTTCTCCAAACAAAGGCAAGATCACCATTACAGGGCATCACATCCCCGCCATCATCAACCTGCCAAACGGCGGCGTTGAAATTATCGTCAGCGACAGTGGCGTAGGCGTGGACCCGAACCTGCGCGATATTATCTTTACCAAGTTCTATCAACCCGGGGAATTAGGCAAACACTCCACCAGCAAGACGCGCTTCAAGGGCGGCGGCGCCGGCTTGGGATTGGCATTATCCAAAGGTATTGTGGAAGCTCACGGCGGGCGGATCTGGGTGGAGAGCCCGGGCTACGATGAAGTTAATTTTCCCGGCAGTCAGTTCCATGTAATATTGCCGCTAACCAAACTGGAAAACGGCGAACAACAAAGAGAAAGCGAAGGCATGAAATTCGAAGTTACCAAAGCTGCGGAAAAGTAGCATAAAAAGCGAGTGGATGAAAAAGTCATCCGCTCGCTTTTTTATTATCAATGCTTGCAAGGGCGAAACTTTCGATCTACGAGATCTTCTTCCGATAGACTCGGTTATTCTTATATTCGATGCCATTAAGATTCTTTAAATCAGCGCGCATTTGCTCGGTAGATTCGGCCACCTGGGTCATTTCGACATGCGCGAATTGACCGAATTCCAGCAGCGTATTCCCCATTGCGTAATATAGCAAAGCATTGCCGCCGTGTCCTTGAAACTCGGGCAGAATGCCCATCCCATTGACAGAGACCGTTTTCGTACGGCGCATCTCCATCAGGATGTCGATCAACCCAAATGGAAATAACCTTCCCTTTGCGCGTTGCATCGCCGCCGAGATATCATGGAAGGCAAATAAAAATCCGACCACGTCCTCGCCGTGAGTGATGATCTTGATCAGACGATGGTCGGCAATGGTCATGATATTCCCAACCACAAAGTCGATCTCGCGCTGCGAGAGAGGATAATATTCCCAGTTGCTCACAAATGCATTGTTATAGGCAGTCCCGATCCGATCCGCCCATTGCAATAACTCCTTTTTGTTTTTGAAGGCTTTGATCTCAAGATGTCCCCGTTCCATCACCCGCTCGGAGATTCGCTTCACGCGTTCAGGGAGTTGAAATTTATCGGCAGGAAGATAACACGAGACAAAATCCAC
>JAEURE010000138.1 GCA_016789485.1 Anaerolineales bacterium
TCAAACCTGGCTTTTGCACCCTGGTATTGTTTGAAAGGATGCAATTCATTTATGAAGAATTTTCCTTTTGGCTTTAAAGTCCGCGCCGCCTCGGCAAAAATGTGAGTGAGATCTTGAATGTGTTCCAGCACAAGATTACAGGTGACGAGGTCATACTCTGCATTATCACAAGGCCACCGCTTTGTTAAATCTGCAATCGAAAAGCGGACATTCTCCGCTTTTACTTTCTCTTTTGCCTTCTCAATCATCCCAGGCGAAAAGTCGAGAGCATGTACTTTCGCGCTGATATCGGCAAGGAATATAGTGTTCTTGCCTGTGCCACAGCCGGTCTCAAGAATGGAATCGAAATATTGGCTTATGAGGATATCACGGGTTACTTTCTGATCAAGGTCGCGAGTCAGGTTTTCGTTCGCGTCATAGGTCTCTGACCATTCATTGTATGCATTTTGAATACTCATCCCGAATTCCCTTTAATATTTAACCGTACACTGGGCTGCAAAAATGGAACGAGGAACCGCGACAGGTAAATGGAAGAATATACAAATACAGCAATCATCAGGATGATTGGGCGAGGAAATCCCTCAACCCAACCTTTGATCCACGCGAAATACATTAACCCAGTAAGAGCAGCCGTGCCCGTCAGCACCGCCCACGCAAGCGAACGCCAGGAACTGGTCTTGTAAAATTGAAATACCAGGAAAGAGAGAAAGAATATCACCAACCCCGTCCGCAGTGCAAAATTTTGCGTCCGCCGGTAGCTCACGATCTCATCTCCAAGGCGAAAGACAAAGCTGAGACGTGTCATTATATATATCAATAGCACATCGAGGAATATAAAAAGCAGCATGTGCGAATTTTTCCGCAGCCAGTCTCTTGCAGGGACCTCAATGTATTTGAACACAAGTATGCAAATGGCAATGGACACAGGAATATAGGCCAGATACATGGTTTCATAGGGAATCGCAAAACGCGCAAGATATTTCTCCATCATCCAGCGGAACGGGATATGCAGGATATACAATGCATAACTGGCATCGCCCAACAATACCAGCCAGGGGTGGCTTAATCCCTGCGCCAAACGAGTTGTATCGAACGCAAGCGATAAGACAATGATCAAAAAGAATGGCGCAAGCAGGCCATTATCCAAAGAAAAGCTAGTAGGGAATGACGTTGTCAATTCACGCAGGCTGAGCAATAGGAGAATAACCCCAAGAGACAACAACAGCAGAAAGCGGTTTGCCGATTGATTGACCTTCAATTGCGGAGCATTACTCACATACCAGATGCCACCTGCTGCGCCAAGCAAAAATGAGTTCAGATGAAAAAGCGGATAGTAGGCAAGCCAGGCAGCGCTCTCTGGCATGAAGCGCACCTTTAGAATCGAGTGGACGATCTGGCTGAATACCCAAAACCCAAGAGATGCCCAGATCAACCCTTTCACAGACCGGCGCATGGCAAAAATGAGCAGAAATGGAAACAGCACATAGAAGAACACTTCCACCGATAATGACCAGGCGGCAATATTGAAAGACTCAGCGAACTCTGGTATCCAAGCCTGATAAAGAAATACATTTGCGAGAACTTTGTCTGATTTGATCTTTGCCATGAGATCAATGTAATAGATGCAAGTCAGCACAAAGGCGAGAATGTACACGGGGTAAATACGCGAGAAACGAGCCAATCCGTAACTACGGAAATCGAAGCGTGTCCCTGGGCGATAATAAGCCAATGCCATCACAAAGCCAGATAAGACATAAAAATAACTGACAGCCACCGGGCCGGCGGTCAGCATAGGGAAATAGGCCAGTATGCCGATATAACGCCCGCCGTGAAAGAGCATGACAGAGAGGGCCGCAATAAATCGTGTGACTGTCAGTTGATCGAGTTTTTTGACTGATTGAGACATGCCCCCATTTTACCCCGCCAGAGAATCTATGTCGGATTTCCGTGGATATATGTAACTATTGAATTTCTCCCTCACACCCGGCGAACAAGTCTGTACCTGCGCCGCCCACACAAACATCATTTCCATCTCCGCCGGTAAACAAATCATCCCCCCCACCGCCAAGAATGCAGTCGTTGCCGCCCAAACCATTGATCTCATCCACACCGGAACCGCCGATAATGAGATCATTACCTTCGGAGCCAGTCAACATGCCAGAGCCGCTGACAAGGTTTGTCACGCTTATTCCTGCACAGGCTGCCGGTTTAAGATGATTGATGTTGTACATAAGATTTTGACTATCAATGCGCGTGGAGGGGATGGTATTGGTAGCAGCGACTGCCGTCATGGAAGTAATGACGATCAGCGCAACCAGCCCAAAGATTATGAGGCGAAGCGAGAATCTAAATCTTGTTCTCATAGTTTTATTTTTCTTAATACTGTAGTTTCTGTGTGGGGAGTTGTAAATTCAAGTTCACCGGTGTTTATGACATATTCGATCTGTTCTTTGGGAACCTGGGTTTCATTCGCATGCTTTTCGACAAGATGCGTATTTTCAGGTTCAGGCATATAAACATAAACCACCCTATTCTCCTGTTTATCTGCAGCGCGAGAAGGTTCCTCGGCATAGATAGGTTCAGGCGCAGGGACGAGCACAGGGACGGGGTTAATGGATTCTGTGTAATTGGTCACATCATTATGAATTATTGGGCCAATTACTTCATCAGAACTGATATTTCCGCCGTTAGTGACAACATAACGATACGTTGTTCCGTTACTTTGAACAAAATAATAGTGGAGCAGATCGCGGCTCATGTGCAGGATCATTGTGCCATATCGTTCAGCAAGCCGTACAAGGTCTTCCATCGCCGCTACATCAATGATGGAAGAGGTTGAAGCAATATTTTGCTCGTTGACATCCACCAGCAAAGTTCTGTATTTTAAGCGGATTAATGCCTCCTGGCTTTGACTGGTCGTGCGGTACATACCAATGCCAGCCATAATTAAGCCATATAAAGAAAGCCCAAAACCAATCAAAGAGACAAACCGTAAAATCCACACCGACAGTTTTAAACCGAAGAGTGAGATTGTGTTCGGCTTGAAATCTGCGCCGCCTGCCAGTCCCTGTTTGAATGAATATAGTGGATCTGCCTGTCCTTCCCCGGAAACTACGTAAAAATTGACCTTGTTGTAATTGAAAAGAAGAGCGGGAGCAAATGAATCGCTGACCTGTTTCCCTGCCATGTTGGCGGTAAAAGCTGTATCTGTGACAATTTCCAGTGTGTAGGAGACTTGCTTTAATCCAGCCTGTTCCTCTACAAGATTGACAAGCGACTCGACCTGGCAGAGATCAAGAGTGGACGTAGTGAAATATGAATTGCCCGAAAACGCGGTTTCTGAATTCAAGGGAATTGTGCGGACCCAACCGCTCTGCTCGTCCATGATCCGCGCAATCATTTTTTGAGTCCCGGAAACACCCTGCAAACCACTTCCACTGAGATTGTAGTTAAAACCGATGTTTAGGAAACAAGTTAGCTTTGGGAAGACAGGCTCCCCTGCGCGGACAACATCCGTATCGTATACTCCAGGCGTTCCTGTTGCTGAATAGAAATAATATCCCTCCTGTTTATATGGGATATTTTCCGCAGGGATGTTTAATGGACGGGTAAAAGAATAAATTCCAGATGCAAGGAATACCAAGACAAGAAAGCCAAAGCTATAAATTGCCATTTCCGGGATTCCACCAAATCCGCCTGACGGAATAGTTTTTTCCTTTTTACGCCGAGATGGTGTTCTGACCGTTTCAAACATAAAAACAGCTCCCAGAAAAGCAACAATGAGCGACATATGAAGCGGAACCCGCATCCACTCGATAGCTTTTCCTAATTTTGGGGCATGCAACCATAGTTTGCCGATGATCTCATCTTGAATCGGCTGATATGAATCCAGCCACTCATTATTATCGCCTTGAAGAACGAATCGATTCAATTCCGTGCGAACGATGCGATGGAAAACGAAGCTATCCATTTCTGCATTTTTATAAACAACCGCATCGCCCGCGCTGTAAACTGGCGCTGTCCGAACAAGCACCAGGTCACCCCGATAAAAGCCCGGCTCCATGCTGTTACCATCCACGATGGCATACGTCACCCAACCGCCCAACTGAGTTGGGGCAAGGGTTATCCACAGGATCAGTAGAAACAAGATCGAGGATAACGCAACGGGAATAAACGGCTGAGTTCTGTTGTTTTTCATCAAGAAATTATTAATAAGATACTCACTTAAGAGAGGCAGGTCTGTTCACGGCGTCATCCCGCCAACCTTCAAAATCGGGGAATGCCATTGAACAGACCTGCTTTACTTCTTGTAATTATTTACTGTAAAGGTTAGTTACTGGTGGCAACCACGCGCAACTGGTCAATTGTGGAAACGTCGAGACCGGTAGTGGTGCAGGACCAGGTTGTGCCGGTGCCGAGCGTGCAGGTGTACCAGGAACCGGTAGTGGCTACAAGTTGAACCTCTACCTGCGAGGCGGCAGCTCCCACATCAAATGCGACGCTATCCAGCGTGGATGGGTCAGTCCCATTCAATGTGTAGACCACGGAGGTTACCGTATAACCACTGACCACGCCCAAACCATCACCCGCCTTGGTGGCGGGGACGGTGTTGGCTGCGGCAAAGGCGTAAGCGGAAACAGACAGGATGGCGATAACCAGAACAACGAACAGAACTTTGAAATTACGTAACATGGCTTTTCTCCTTGTTTTGCAGAACCGACTGAGAGCGGGTCTGCGCTAGTGAAATAAAACACGGTGAAGGTTGAAAGCCATCCGATGAAAAAGACCTGGCTTCTGATAAGCCAGGCCAAAAGACACAAAAGCATTTTGTGATCTTCGGCGGCCTGGCGGTCATGGTCACTTTTCAGCGACGGTAGACCCATGGCTTTGCGTCACCGGTTTTCACCGGTTTTGCCTTTATCGGATGTTCTTATGCAAAGAATATAGCATTAATTAAATATTTGGCACCTTACAAAATAGTTGCAACGAATCAAAGGCTTTCAATTTAGCAAGCAGTGATTTTTCGCAAAATTCAACGCAAAGTGATGTTCGTCATCTTGTTTGCTGATGCGGAATGCTTATAATTTTCTTAATAAACGGGTTGTTTCAAATAAAGTAAATGCACACATTTAAGGAGATTTTTTATGTCAAAACTCGATACTATGGTTCATGATTTCCTTGCGCAGAAAAAGGTCGCTGTGGTGGGAGTATCGGACAAACGCGAGACAGGCTGTAATTTGAGTTACCAAAAATTTAAAGAGAACGGCTACCAGGTCTATGCCGTCAATCCTCGTATCACCTCGTTTCAAGGCGACGCCTGCTACCCGGATCTGAAATCCATTCCCGAAAAAGTGGATGCAGTCTTCATCCTTGCCAGCCCGAAGGTGACTGACCAAATTGTCAACCAATGTGTGGAATTGGGCGTCAAACATGTATGGATGCATTGCATGATGGGCACAAAACCCGGCCTGGCAAAGGGCATGACGAGCGTTTCTCCCTCCGCAGTCGATGTATGCAAAGCCAACGGCATCATGGTCATTCCCGGCTCCTGCCCAAATCAATACCTCAATCCTGACGGTGGCCATAAATTCATGCGCGGCATGTGGAAATTATTCGGGTTTATGAGCGTGAATTAAGAATACTCTTCTTTCATAAATCGTTCAAATCCCTGCTTCGTGAGTTGACTTAACTCCTCGAACAGGGATTTTTCAACTTTCTTGAAGTTGAAGCAGGATTTTCCCTGCATGTGTTTTTTGAGTTCGGGAGAGATGTTCTTGAGCAGATCAGGATGCATATACACAGGCATCAAGTAGAACGAAACGTAATTCTTCTTAACCTGCGCCGAAGCGAAAAATAATTCCTTTTTCCATTTCTCGCTGTATGCGCCATCAAGAAAATAGTGTTCCGCCGTATCGACTTTGACAGTCATCTTTTTGGCATACGGCTTGAGGATGGATTTGAGGCTTTCAAAGACAAGAGGAAATTCGGTTTGGGTGGACATGCCTACTCCATGTTCTAATTCTAAAGAGGTGATAATCACCTTTGCTCACGGCGCTACAACTATTTTGATAAATATCAGATCACCAAAAAAATTACCATTCGGGTCAACAGCCTGCCAGGCGGATTCGTAAGAACCAGATTCGGCAGGTGCAATGAAAATGACTCGGAGAGTGGCTTGCGTCCCAGCGCGGGCAGGATACAGAAGCTGTTCCTGAGCTGCACCCAACGGATCGCCGCCCACCCACTTCAGGCGATAAGTCTCGTCCCAGTTGCAGGTTCCGCTGTTTTGGACAAGCCATTGCTTGTCAATGGAGGCGTTTGGTAAAAAGGACGTGCCGTCTTCTACGGTGACATCGTCCACAAAAGAGAGCACATCGCTGCATGGACCTGCCGTAGCTGTGGCAGTTACCGTTGCAGTAGGCAGAGGCGTGAACAAGGCTGGGACAGGGGTGGTAGTGGGCAATGGCTGTGCAGGTGGCGCCGCTGTCGGCGGGCGGAATGGTGTAGGCGTAGATGCTGGCGCACAAGCCCAAAGGGAAAAAATGCTTGTCAGCAGAATCAGGCACAGGCTTAGAAAGAGGCGGTTCTTCATCATAAGAAAAATGGACACGTTGCCGTGTCCATCTATTTTATACTTCTTCTTCAGTCCCGCCAGCATCATCTGCCGCCCCGAGAGGCTCGCCGCCAATCTCCAGCGGCAGGGCAATTTCGCCCGTCATTGATTTCGTGCGGATGACAGCTTCGATCTCGCCCATCAGATCGGGATTGGAGCGCAGGAAATCCTTGGCATTCTCGCGTCCCTGACCGAGGCGGACATCGCCATAGGAGAAGAATGCGCCGCGTTTCGTGACAACCTCAAACTTGGTAGCCAAATCAAGCACATCGCCTGACTTTGAGATACCTTCATTGAACATGATGTCGAACTCGGCCACGCGGAACGGTGGGGCAACTTTATTTTTAACAACCTTGACGCGGGTGCGGTTACCGATAACTTCTTCACCTACCTTGATGGATTGAATACGGCGGACGTCAAGGCGAATGGATGCATAGAATTTGAGCGCCTGACCGCCCGTTGTG
>JAEURE010000139.1 GCA_016789485.1 Anaerolineales bacterium
TTTTCGGTCTTCACAGCGGAACAGATCGCAGGCTACACAGCGATCGGGTTATTCTTAATAGGCTTGGTCACAACACTTTTGAGATAGACTTTATTCCATTTCCACATTCGCTCTTTCGATCATTCTGCAAAATGAGCAAAAATCAGGCGTGGAAGTGGGCTGCCCGCACTTTGGACAGGCATGCAATACGCCCTGTTGAACGTTCTTCTCGATGAACAATTCCCCGCTTTTCCTTGCTTCCAAAAATCTTAAGTAAAAAGTCAGCTTTGCGCCCGGACGGGTCGTCTCCAGTTGATTAAGAGTTTCTTTATAAAAAATGGACTGCGACCCCTCCGCAAACGGGCATTCTTCATAAATGTATTCAATGCCGCTCAACAAAGCATAGGCGGTCATCTCGCGTTCGTAGAATCTGCACAATGGCTTGACCTTGCGCGCCAGCCCGCTGGTTTCCGGGAGTACAGGTCCCTGACGCAGGAGGTATTCACTAGCCCAGCTCAAGGTGTTGCCAAAAAGGACAGCCGCTTCATCGTCAAGGTTATGCCCTGTCGCGAGCACATCATATCCAAGGTCCCGGGCGATGCGGTTCATTTCATGACGCTTGGCAAGTCCGCAGACGGCACACGGCTTTCCATATCCACGGTGACTGGATTCCGCCAGCATGGGGATGGATTGTCCATATTCCTTTTCGATATCCACGACATATAATTTCAGGTTGCGTTCGTTTGCGAACTTCTCAGTCAGGCGCTGCGACTCGTGCGAATAATCAATACCGCCGTCAATGCCGAGGCCAAGATACAATCCATCCGCCTGATAACCAAGACGTACGAGAATATCCCACAGCGAAAGGGAATCCTTGCCGCCTGAAACCGCCACAAGAATTTTTTCCTCACGCGTGAACATCTTGTATTTTTCTATAAAGCGTTCCGTCTGCTCGGGAATCCATTCAAGGTAATGCTCCTTGCATAAAGCCAGTTTGTGCTGGCGCATGTGAACGGAAGCCTTGCTTTCGCATTTACGACATTTCATTTTGAGCCGCCTGAAATCACCGCGATCAGCTTGACCACATCCCCATTTCTCAGCACCTCATCATCCGTGATCATTTCTCCATTGCGTGTTGCGATCACGGACTCGGGCACGATATTGTTTTTCTTTAAGGCATCCAGCAGGGTCATACCCGGCTTTACCTCGTATTCCTTGTCACGTAAAATCAATTTCGCAGGCATATTTCTCCGTTAAGATTTTTTCATTCTACCATGCCCAATCCCCCACTTGACATTCATCCAAGCTTGTCTTAGCATATTGATATGCGAATAGGGATGATGGTTGACAGCTACAAACCGTATATCAGCGGCATTACCAATTATGTCGAGATTAACAAGCGTTATCTCGAACTGTCCGGGCACGATGTCTTCGTCTTTACCTTTGGCGATACTGATATAAAGGATGGCGAACCACGCGTTGTACGCAGCAAGGGTGTACCGCTGGCAGATTCTGGGTTTTATCTATCCATGCGCTATTCACGCGCCGCGAAAAAATTATTGCAAACCATGGATATTGTGCATGTGCATCATCCGTTTTTAAGCGGACGCCTTGCCCTAAGGTATTGCCGCCCGTTGCAGATTCCCGTCATCTACACGAATCACACCCGCTACGATCTGTACGCGCAAGCCTACCTGCCAATGATGCCTGATGAAGTAAGCCAAGGTCTCTTGCAGGCATACATGCCCAGTTTCTGCAAAGCCATGGACCTTGTCATTACTCCCTCGGCTGGTATGGAAAAAATCCTGCGCCAATTGAATGTGGATAGCCCCATTGAAGTTGTGCCAAACGGCGTGGACCTGAAAAAATTTCATTCCGCCAAACCGCTTTCACGTGCAGAATTTGGCTACAAGGATGATGACATTCTGCTCGTTTACGCGGGCCGCATAGCGCTTGAAAAAAACCTTCCCTTTTTATTGGAGTCTTTCAAGGGAATTTCCCAGGCAATACCAAATGTATATCTTCTGATAATAGGAAGCGGCGTACAGCAATATGATGAAGAGATACGCTCGCTTGTGAACGAATTACAGATAGAGCAGCGCGTTCGATTCACAGGTCGCATTACATACGACAAACTGCCTGCCTATCTTGCAATGTGCAATATTTTTGTCACCGCTTCCGTTACCGAAGTCCACCCGCTTTCCGTCATCGAAGGCATGGGCGCGGGGCTTCCCATTATGGGTATTGAATCAGTAGGCGTTGGGGATACAGTGCAAGACGGGGTGACGGGTTTCCTTGCGACTCATGACCAGCCTGCATTTACAGCCAAACTCACCCGCCTCTGTCTTGACCTGAACCTGCGCATGCAAATGAGCGACTCAGCACGAAAGGCATCCTCTGCCTACGCCATCGAACATACTACTGCTGTCATGCTCAAGCATTATGAAAAGCTGGTCGCAGACTCGCGGCCGCGTAAAAGCAGTTGGCGCACCCGCCTGCGCGGATTCGTAGAACAATTCAATTCATGACCAGGCATAATCAGCGAGTGGGTGCCTGGGGTGAAGAATCAGCCGGCAGGTACGTAGAGAAGCGCGGACTTAAAATCGTCGCCAGAAACATCCGCACCCCATATGGTGAAATTGACATCATCGCGCAACAAGGCGATGTCACGATCTTCATTGAAGTGAAGACTCTTACATCCAGCACAAATTTCTTTCCTGAACATAACGTCACCGCTCGCAAGCGCGAACATATGCAAAATGCCGCACAACATTACGCTGCCGAGCATGAAATTGAACACTGGCAAATAGACGTAATTGCAGTTGAAGGCAAACCAGGATCCGAGCCGATCATCACCCATTTTGAAAACGCCCTGTAAATCTTGTATAATTTTACAGACCAACTAACAACCCCGCAGAATCAAAAGGAAAGCGCGAGGCAATAAGGAGAATATTATGGCAAACGTTATCGGACCCGATGTTAGTTTTTACCAGGATGACCCCCAAACCCCGCAGGGCATAGATTTCATCAAAATGCGCCAAGCTGGCGCAGGATATGTCATCATCCGTGCAGGTCAAAACTTGTGGAGCGATCGAGATTTCAAAGCCAATTGGCGCGAATCAAAACTGGCAGGCATGCCACGCGGTTCGTACTGGTTCTACGATAGCCGTGTAGACCCCAAAAAGCAGGCTGAATTATGGGTATCGCAATTTGACGGCGATTTCGGTGAATTACCGTTGTGGTGTGATTTTGAAGATAATTACGGGGGCGCTTTCAAAGGTTGGAAACATTGGTACACCTTTATCGAACGTCTGAAAGCTCTAACGCCAAACAAAGAGATAGGGGTCTACACGGCCTATTATTACTGGCTTGAAAACATGGCAGGGGTACCGACTGCCAGTGTAAATTACTTCAAACAATACCCGCTATGGATTGCAAACTATGGAACAACAAAACCCCTCGTTCCGAAGCCTTGGACCGCAGACGAATGGACTTTATGGCAGTTTACCGACAACGGCAATGGCGCTTTGTACGGCGTAGAAAGCGGCAATATTGACTTGAACTATTTCAACGGTGATGCTGCTGCGCTAAAGCAAAGGTTTAATCTAAGCGACAGTCCGATCCCGGATCCCGATCCTGTGCCAACCAGCAAAAGATTTCGCGTCACTGTGCCTTCCTTGAAGGTGCGTGAAAGTGCAAGCCTGGTTGCAACACAAATTGGCAGCATCCTGCTCAACGAGATCGTTGAAGAGATTGGTGCAAACTCGGATCGCACTTGGTTAAAAATCCGTAAATTGGATGACAGCTTAACAGGCTGGAGTTTTGCCGCCTATCTCCAGAGAGTAAGCGGGCCCGCCCCAGACCCAACACCTGATCCTGATCCCACACCTGACCCCACTCCAACCGCTGACTGGCACCGCGTTACCACAGGCTCTTTGCGGGTACGCAGCGGCCCGGGAACAACATTTGAACAGATCGGCAGCATCTTCTTCAATGAAGTCGTTCGGGAAATCGGGGCAAACGCTGACCGCAGTTGGCTCAATATCCGCAAAGCAGATGGCAGCATCACTGGTTGGTGTTCCAGTGACTTTCTTGTAAAGACAGACGCTCCCGCACCGGACCCCATACCTGATCCACCACCTGATGAAGAAGATACAAATTGGTATCGCGTCACTACTGCTTCACTCAAAGTCCGCGAAGGGCCCGGATTGACGTTTGACTCGCTGGGGCTTGTCTATTTGGGCGAGCTTGTTGAAAGGATTGGCGCCACTGCTGACGGCGCATGGCTGAATATTCGCAACACGTCCGGCATTCTAACTGGATGGGTGGCAAGCGAGTATTTGATCAGCGTGCATTCTCCCGTACCGGAGGAACCGCCGACGACGACTCCAGTCCCAGACCACAGTGATAAAAACTGGTACAGCGTCAATACAGCAACTCTCAATATTCGCGAAGCTCCGGGAACAACCACTAAAATTCTGGGCACTGTTCTGAAAAACGATACCATCCCTGCATTGGATGATACAAGCAACCCAAGCTGGGTGCAGATCCAACGGCTCGATGGTGTGATCGGTTGGTGTTCAAAAAGCTATCTCGTTGCATTAGGGAAGGGAAGACCTACGTCAATCCGCCAGAGCCTCTTCCCCGGCGTCACCTACATACGCAAGGATTTAACAACTCCGCGTGCCAATGTGGTGCACATTATGGCCATTGACCTGCAAACCGCCAAGCTGGAATTCCTTGTAACGCCTTCGCCAAATACGAGCAATGTCCTTTGTTCGCGTGTCACCTCCAAGTTCCTGGAAGAATTCAAACTGCAGGTTGCCATCAACGGCGGCTATTACAGTTATGTGGATGATACCGTTAACCCAAACACCTATTGCCCGAATGGCGGCATCCCCGTCCGAGTGACCGACTACGCTGCATCTCGCGGAAAAGTGTATTCACCGCAAAAGACGGCCCAGCCGATTATTTATATTGGGGCGCGTAATCAAGTAAACATCAACAAGGTAGATGGAACCATCTTCAACGCCATTTCCGGTGACCGCGTAGTGGTGGAAAAGGGTTTGGTGGTAAAAAATCTGGCTGCCAATGCCCCCAATCCACGCACCGCGGTTGGGATAAGCAAAAACGCCCGCTGGCTTACTTTAATGGTTGTGGATGGTCGGCAGGCTGGTTACAGCGAAGGTGTCACATTCCCTGAGTTAGCGGAATTGCTCATCTCCTACGGTGTGTACACCGGTGTGAACATGGACGGCGGCGGATCATCTACAATGGTCATTAAAGGATTCGATGGCAAAGCCCGCGTGGTGAATTCCCCGATTGACATGGCAAAACCTGGCAGGGAAAGAGCGGTGGCAAATCACCTGGGGTTACTGGTCAGGCCTTAACCTGCAAACGAAATTACAAAAAGACGGTTCAGCAAAAACTGAACCGTCTTTTTGTTTACTCTGAAACCAGCAGCCACTTAGCCATTTTTCCGTGCAATTGGCCGATGCCACGCGCGATATTCATGAAGGTTGTCCACAAGAGGATACCGCCGAGTACAAAAAGCGGATACGACCACGTTGGGAAGATGTACCGTATGCCATTGTTGAATATTGCCCCCTGCCCCAGCCATTCCTGCAAGACAGGGACAGCAATGAAGGAAAGCGAGAAACTAAGCACGGTGACGATCAACACAAAATACACGATCCCCAACACAAATTGCAAGAGCATGTAAACAAGCATCAACCATGTAGCTTTATCGGTCAGCAAAGCCTTCAATCTGTCGAGCCACTTCATACCTTGATGGGAGAACAAAGGCCGGCGCGGCATGCGGACGCCCAGCAAAGCTTCCACGAGGCGGCCTTCGAGAAGCGCCAGTCCACGAACAGAAATTAAAAACAAGAGCGCAATTGGAAAACCAAAAATAAAGATCAGCATAGATACAGACACAGATACCCCAGTGACTGCCCAGCTAAAGTAGAAAACACCTGTAACAAAAGCAATCAACATATACAGCAAAGCGCCCCAGGCACGCGGATCGGCGTATACACCGAAGAAATGTTCCAATACCGAGCCTGACTTGGCAGGTTGTTTCAAAATGGGCGATGTTCGCCTCTCCACCTCCCTGTAAGCGGATGCAGTTTCTTCCGGCACGCCATACTCTTCGATGATTTTTCGGAGCGCATCGGCCTCACTCACCTCTGGAGCAGCCTCCCGTGCAACAGTCAAGGCCGTGGATAAATGCTCACGCGCATCGGCTTGCGCATCCTGCACCAGCGCGGGGTCAGCATCCTTCATTTCATTTTTCAAAGCATCGAGATATTCTTCAACTGTATTAAACATGATTTCATCCTTTCAAAATCGCATCCACGAACTTCTTGGTTTGCTTCCAGATTTCAAGCCATTCTTCCAAAGCTACATTTCCATCGTTTGTAATTTTGTAATACCTGCGCGGTGGGCCTGAGACCGACGGTTCCACGGTGCTTTCCAATAAGCCATTCTCTTCCAGCGAACGTAACACGGGGTAGAGAGTCCCCTGCTTCATCATCGGAAAATCAGGTCCGCTTTCCTCCAGCAATTTGGCAATTTGATAGCCATACATCGGCTCCTTGCTGCGGTTTACGACACTTAACAACACCAGCGACGACGTGCCGGAGTTCAGTTCCTTTTGAAATTTTTTGGTTTGTGCGGTAATTTCAGCCATTTTTGCTCCTTTCGGTAGTATCAAACTCTTACTACTAATAAATCAATAATAGTACTAAATTGATAGTATGTCAAGGTCTTAAATAGTAAAGGTCCCGCCAAAAGGCGGGACTTCACATTCCACTTCTTACTTTATTACTTTTATGGTTCCTGAATTTCCGCTGCGCGCAATGTGTTTGCCATCAACATTGCAATCGTCATAGGACCTACTCCACCGGGAACCGGCGTAATGAATCCAGCAACTTCTTTTGCTTCTTCAAAGTTGACATCGCCCACCAGCTTCTGGCGCGGCTTGCCGGTCTTCTGGCTGATGACAGGGCTGCCATCCGGGTTGAGCATGGGGATGCCATTAATGCCCACGTCAATGACCGCCGCGCCGGGTTT
>JAEURE010000013.1 GCA_016789485.1 Anaerolineales bacterium
AAACGATTGGCAGGGTCTATGAATACCGCCCAGGGCATTTCTGTCGGCAATCCATACAGTTCCTGATTGAAATAATTTCCGATCCGTCCAATTGCCTGTATCAGGGCAAGGCCGGGCGCAAGCAGGTCGGTCAATTCCCAAAAAGAGAGCTCATTTCTGCGTGCAAATAGAAAGAGAACCAGAGTCCCGGTGATAATTGCACCGGGGATTCCAAAGCCGCCAGTCCACAGCGACAATGCGTCTAATGGATGGGTGAGATAATATTTGGTGGTCAGACCCAGTTGAACCGAAGAAAGAGGCGGTGTGAAAATATGCCAGAGGCGCGCGCCGATCGTCCCCCAAATGATCAAAGGCAAAAAAAGATAATAGATGATTTCAGGGTCATAGCCGCGGCGTTTTGTTTGATAGGCAGCCAGCAACGCCCCGGCGGCAACACCAAACACAAGCAGAAAGCCATTCCAACGCATCAACCACGGACCGATTAAAAAGCCTTCGCTCATTTAGTGTAAATATTCTTTCTTTTCTTCCCTGGCTTTTTGCATGCGCACATGTCCCTGCACACGGACGTGAAGAATACGCTGAAGTGCCGTAATATTTCCCAGAAAGGCGATAATAAGAACCGCAATGAAGGGCTGGTTAAAAACAAGCAATGGAATTAAAACAATGTATCGTTCTACGCGGGTAAGGATGCCGACTTTTGCAGTAAAGCCCAATCCTTCTGCGCGCGCCTTCACGTATGAGACGAGCACAGATCCCGCAGCCGCCGCAAAAGTAACCATCACACCAAGAGCATTTCCCTGCACCACAAAAAAATACAGCAGTCCCGCAAAGGTAATCAGTTCCGCATAACGGTCGCTGACCGAATCAACAAAGCCGCCAAAATCGCTGGGTTCACCGCGCAGGCGTGCCATCGTTCCATCAAACGCATCCACAAGCACGGAAGCCAGCAAGACAAAGGCTCCTGTGGTCATTTTCCCTTGCGAGATAAAGTATGCACCGATTGTCGTTCCAACCAGACCAAGCAACGTGATGGAGTTTGGGGTTAGGCCGAGGCGATTTAAAAATCCGCCAATGGGATCCAATATGCCTTTAAAAATAATCCTCAATCTATCAGTGAAAGTAGGTTTGAGATGATTCATCGAGGGCTCACAGATTCCTTTTATTCTTCTGATTTTTCGTCATCCGCCAGATCATCCTCGCTGACGAGAACATCGCGCTCTTTTCCGCCGCCTAGTGAGGGGCCAACGACCCCCATTTCTTCAAGCTGATCAAGCAAACGCGCGGCACGCGGATACCCAATCCGCAGGCGGCGCTGAAGCAGGGAAGCCGAGGCACGCTGGCTGCTCCTGACAATGGAAATGGCTTGTTCGACCAATCCATCATCTTCATTTTCACCGGGTTCCTGCAGAAGTTTTTCCCAGGGCGGGGCTTCTTCAGTTGTGTCTGTATTTTTCTGCCAATGGGAAATGATGCGCTCGATCTCCATATCGGTGATCAGCACACCTTGCGCGCGGACAGGGTTTCCAACTTCCGGGTTAAGGAAGAGCATGTCACCGCGCCCAAGCAGACTCTCTGCGCCCGTGTAATCCAAAATAACACGGCTATCGATGCCAGACGCCACCGCAAAGGCCAAGCGAGCCGGGAAATTGGCTTTGATCAAACCCGTCACCACGTCTGTGGAAGGACGCTGCGTGGCAACAACGAGATGAATACCTGTCGCACGCGCCATTTGAGCCAGACGGACAAGATTATGTTCAGTCTGGTCAGGCGCAGACATCATCAAGTCGGCAAGTTCATCGATCAGGACAACGATGCGCGGCAAAGCTTTCCCCTCCGCTTTACGCGTTATTTTGCGGTTGTAGGAATCCAGGTCACGAGCATGAGCGGATTCAAGCAGGCGGTAGCGATGTTCCATTTCAACAACCACCCAGCGTAGAACGCCCAAAATACGCTCAAGATTGGTTTCTACTTTTCCATATAAATGCGGCAAGCCGTTGAAGCGGATCAACTCCACCATTTTTGAGTCGATCATGACCATGCGCAAATCTTCGGGAGCATTGTTCATGGCAAGGCAAGCCGCAATGGAAGTAATACAAACAGATTTACCAGAACCCGTGGAACCAGCGATCAGCAAATGCGGCATGCGGGACAAGTCAGCGATCAATGGCTGCCCTGAGACGTCACGCCCAAGGGCAATGGTAAGCGGCGCGCCTCCTTTATAGAACGCATCCGACTCAAGCAGGGTCTTCATGCGCACCACAGAACTATGCGTATTTGGGACTTCAATGCCAACATACGGTTTCCCCGGCACAGGCGCTTCGATACGCAAGCGTTGAGCGGATAGCGCCAAAGCAATATCTTTTTCCAGTGAAGCGATCTGAGCTACGCGGACTTTCATCTGCTGCAAATCTTCTTCATCCGAGCCAGGCTTTTTGATAAACCCGGGTTGAACAGCGAACTGCGTGACAGAGGGACCAACCCGATACCCAATCACCGTGGCCGGAATGCCAAAATCTGAAAGGGTTTTCATAATCAGCCCGGCAGTTTGGTTGATGGTACGTTCATCCGCTCGCACAGAAGTTTCAGCAAGCAAAATAGTCAAAGGCGGCAGGTCTTCTCCACGTGGAGGCGGCTTGAGCGACTTCTCATCTTTTTTATTGGAAGATTTCAATGAAGTGCGGAATTCAGGGGGTAATTGTTGAGTCCTCTTTTTAGGTGCAGAGGTTTTGGAACGTCCTTCCGCACTTTTTTCTGCTTCAACAGGAACGGGCGTGGAAACCACTACTGGCGGAGTCTCCCCTGCAAGCCGCAATAGCCATGATTCCAGTTTTGACCAAAAGCCAAAACCGGTCGCCGTGGCAAGTACCCAAAAAACGAATATCACGAATGTGCCGAGAACGGAACCCATGTAACGCCATGCCAGCGTAACCATGCCCCAGCCGAGACGTCCGCCAGCCAGGCCGGATTCTGCCAGGAAGAGATTGTTGCCGCTCGAAGCAGCAAACAAGCCCAGGGTTAAGAGAGCGGCGAGTTCAAGGGCGATGATTCGTCCCCAATGCGTTTCACTTCTATCTCGTCGAACAAGGGAGTATCCGAAATATCCAATCCCCAAAATAATGAGCAGGCTGCCCAAGCCAAACCAACGCGTGAGCCAACTGGCGACAAACACCAGAATGACTCCGTTCAGGAAGGTGGCATCTGTGTTTTGCACAGTTGGGGTGACGATTTGATTAAAAACGTATTCCAAAACCGCAAGCAAAGACATGAGCGCAAAAGCGATCAACCCAACGCCGATTGCATCCCGAAGATATCGTCCAAACAACGAATAGAAGCGTGCCAGCCTGTCGAGCCAGTCGCTTCCCGAAGTAAATTCGGTTTGTGCGTATTGCCTGTTGCGAGGATTTTGGTTTTCAGACATTCGAGTTATTCAAATTTCATGCTCAAACCGAGGCGTTGATGCGGGGCATCCAAATGTAAAACGCGAACTTGAATCTGCTGCCCTTCAGAAAGGGTTTCGCGCAAAGGTTTGCCTTCTGCTTGCGGAATTTCGGAAATGTGAATCAAACCTTCCACGCCGGCATCCAGACGAGCGAACGCGCCGAAAGAAAGCACGCTGGTGATCAAGGCATTTTGAATGGAACCTTCTGGAAAATCAACAGTCGCTGTTTGCCATGGGTTTGGCAATAATCTCTTCAAACTAAGAGCGACCCTGCACCGTTCAGGAGCCAGATCCAGCACTTGCACATCGATTGTGCTACCCATTTTTACAATTTGCGACGGATGAGTCACCCGCCCCCAGGAAAGTTCAGAAATATGGATCAGGCCTTCCACACCGCCAAGGTCAATGAAGACGCCAAAATCAGTGATGTTGGTCACAACGCCCTGAACCCGCTGGCCCGCTTGCAAAGCATGGAACAATTCCGCGCGTTTGCCGGGTTCCGATTGCGCAGCGCGTTCAGAGAAAACGACCCGTCCATCTTCAGGCACGCATTCAATGACTTTCAAACGCAAAGAACGCCCAACATACGTTTCAAGATCATGGTCGCGCTCGGCAATTTCAACTTTGCCCGCCAGATCGACCAGATGCGAGAATGGGACAAATCCATACAAGCCGTCGCCCTCCACAAGCAAGCCGCCGCGATTATGTCCAGTGACCGTCAGGTCTATGATCTGATCGCGCATATAAAGGTCTTTGACCTGAGTCCAATTTGCGGTGACCTTTTTTTCCGGGGCTGATTGTTTCGCCTCATCACTGACCTCAGACCTGTTCCCCGCCGAACGGATGGGAGCCGACCCCGACACACGATTCTCCTCCGCCAATACAGACGCCCACCAGCCTTCATCCACTTCAGGGATTGGGGTTTCGTACTTTCTTTTTTGGCCAACCATAATGGCCTCCTTGTCTTACTTAATAAAATATGCGTAATGATACGCTTGTTTATTGATCTTGAAGGTTCGTTTCCATTTCGAGAATTGCCTTGGCAACAGCCTCCACAGCCACGCGCTGCTTTCGATACAAATCTGCTTCAGACATGGCAAGACGTGCTGCCACATCCCGCACTTTGCGCCCTTCGATAAATTTCATCTCCAGGATATTGTATAGAATCCATTCCGTGGTGAACTTTCTATCACCACGCGGCTTGACCTGATCCACCGCACGGCGCAATAAAGCCCGCAAAGCGTTTGCAGTATTGCCATCATCCTGTTCAGCCAAATTGCGCACCATCTGAAGTTTGATCAATGGATTATTTGTCAGTTTTGGGCCACCCCAATAGTGCGTCAACGCATCCTTCACCCAATTTGCAAGGTCTGCCTCCTCAAGAGCCGGTTCAGACATCAAACTGGTGCGGCTGTCATATCGTCCCGCTGCACGCATCCGCTGGATCATCTCTACTTGCGGCTGCAAATCTGCCAACGAACGAAATACGCTTTGCTGCATTTGACGATCTTCCAATGCAAGCGCCGCACGGTCTGCCAGAAGCCACAAAGCTTCACGCTGATCATTTTCCATCATCGGCTTTTCATGCTTTGCCACCCCCATCAAACCCAGCAGGGGAGGCAGCTCATCCTGATCCATATCCAAATTCCTGCGACGATGCAGGGGTAATACCCAGAAATTTCCCCATTGAAACTCACGGCGTGTCTCACCATTGACTTGTTCCATCGCTTCGGTCAAACTTTCCTGATCGAGCAACGTTCGATTCCCAGCTACTACAATTGGGGACAAGGTTTCATCATCCAGCGCAGCCACAAAAGCCGCAGGAGAACGTAAATGATCCCGCGCGGCCGCAAGAACTGCTTCAAGGAATTGCTGCAAATCACTCTGAGTAAGCAGGCGTTCTTCAATATTTTGGAGCAGAACCAATTCATTACGGTCGCGTCCAAAAAACAGCCAACGTTCCCAAAGCGGAGCGGCAAATGTAATGGCGTGTTCCAAAAGCAGCACAGTCGCCACAACCGTAAAAGGGACAAAGGCATTGTATGAGGAGCCAAGCAATTCCCCACCACGGCGGACAACGGTCATTAAAGCAAGAGCGGCAGAGGCTACCACCGGTCCGCGCATGATCCATTTAAACAGGCGGCTTTTAATCACGCGGTCTGGCCAGGAGACACCAAAGAATGCAACCGCATACGCCATCAAAATCACCAAGGCACCTACGAGTAGATTAATCGCTGTTGCGACACCCCAAAACAAATACTGATGCTGCGCGGCAATGCTATAACCGAACAAAAGATACGGGTAGGAACCAAGTGCCGGGGCTGTAGCGCCAGCCATCAGGTAGAGCATGCGGCGGCGGCCGGAGCGGGTCAACATCAAACTGTAGGCACGCGCAAAATTGATTCCTGCCCAGACCATCGAAAACACATAGAACAACGTAAATACTTCCGTCCAAATGGTGCGCAAAAGGTAAGGCGCGGGCTTGCCATCGGGCACCATCGGACCCAGTAAATATCCAAATGCAAGCAAAACAAGGAAAAAAGTGGAAAGGACGTACATCCCGCGCACTGCAATTCGCCTGCGCCCGCGGGAAGGACGTCCGGCTGTTACAAGCAACGCATCAGAAAGATGAAGATATGCCGCCGGTAGAAAAACAATACCGAACCACTGCAACCGCAGGAACAATTCGATCGCCTCAAGGGTCAGCGACTTATCCTGCAAGGCTTCGGATGTAAACACCACCACCACACAAAGCAAAATGATCGCGAACGAACGCGCAACTCTATCACGCAGGTTAAATGAAAGCGCATAGAGAAACAGCGAAAACGCTGTTATGGCGATCCCCGCCGTTAATATCTGGTTGAGCGTCTGGATCCCCGCCAGAAATGTTGCCGACCAACCGTTAATCATACAAACCCTTCCAATAAATGATTCGCAGCGCCTGCTGCTGGTATTACTTTAAGATCTTTGCAAAAAAGACCGCTACATCCTGATTGATATAGTAGTGGTCATTATACCCGCAGAATTCATATCCAAATTTTTGCGCAAGTCGGATGGCTGGAAGATTTTTTGCCTGCATCTCCAAAATCAGGCGACGATGCGATCTGGACGCCGCCCAATCCTGTCCGGCTGCCAATAGGGCTGCACCTACGCCTTTGCGGCGATTTGCCGCATCCACCACCAGATCAGTGATCCCAACGACTGAAGCAGTACCCCGCTCCAACAGACAGATATACCCAACGGGATCCTGCCCGATAAAAGCCGTGTACATCATGGATTTCCTCACCCAGTCGTCGGCAAGCGCAAATGGATTATGAGGGTAAGCCACTTTGATGGTCCGCGGCAGGCGCACTTCACGGAAGGTGCTTGCCACCTGCCCATTCTCTCTCCGCAATTCCAATTGCCAGACAGACTCGCTACTTATGGAATGGTCAAATCCCATTAACCGGGAAAGGTCTGTGGCAACGGTTGGGCGTAATTGAATTTCAGGCATAAATAATTCCAGTAGTTTATTGTAAAGGAACGACCCGCACAGGCACAACGCAGGCCGGTAAGGTTTGTCCCTGATTATCAGTAACCACCAGACGCAATTGGTAGTCACCTGGCGTAAGAGCAGTGGCATCCCAGCGTCCCAAGGAGCCGTTTTTCACTATGGCTCGCCCAGCGGAAATGGTTGCCCAAGTGTCGCTGCCTGTGGGAGCCACTTCGTATTTATAAAAACCAAAATTTGGAATGTCCACAGTTCCACTTAATTCAATGGCACCTTTAATTTCGGCGCCGGGCTGGGGAAAAGTAATATCGATCTGCGAAGGAACGCATCCCGTGCTGCTGGCTGCCGCTTGCGGGGGCAGCCCTGAAAATTGGGTCATCATCTCCGCGGAAAGTGTACCCAAGGGTGTGGAAATCAGATCCAAGGTTGGAGTGGAGATAAATACTTCAGCGGGAAGCCCGGGGATGATAAACGTAGCCATGAAGAATTCAGCACAGAACAAGATCACAATAAATGTTGAAATGGCAACAGACCGGCTAAAACGGCGCGAAGAGAACTCACGTTCCAGACTATATACAGCTACCTGCCACTCCCGCCAGGACCGCCACAGCCAGCGAAAGGAGAATAAACCACCAATTGCCAGCAGAATATAGATCAGCACCTCATAGGAGGCGAGGAATTTATAGAATTCAGCCATTCGCAAAACTTACTTACAACCCACGCAATACTCCACGGATGATCTTCTCAACCTTGGGAGTGATTACTCTGCCTGCTTCAATAACTTCTTCATGGGTTGTGATTGTGGAACCATCCAGGTTCGCTTTATTGCTAATGCCAGAAAGTCCAAGCACACGCATGTTCCCGTGACGGGCAATAATCACCTCCGGCACAGTGGACATTCCCACTGCATCTGCACCTGCATTTCGTAAGAAGCGCAAATCCGCTGGAGATTCAAAGGATGGGCCGCTCAATCCTGCGTAAACGCCTTCGCGCAGTGTAATGCCATTTCCCTTTGCAGCACCACGGGCAAGATCGCAATAAACACGGTCATATGGCTGGCTCATATCCGGGAAGCGGGGACCAATTTCATCCAGGTTAGGCCCCATAAGCGGGTTCAATCCAGACATCCCCATAAGGTTTAGCTGGTCGGTAATCAGCATGACATCGCCGGGTTCAAACTCGGGATGTACCCCGCCAGCAGCATTGGTCACGATCATGGATGGAATCCCCATGCGCTGCATTACTCGGACCGGCAGGGTAACCTGTCCCATGGTGTAGCCTTCGTAATAATGGATGCGCCCCTGCATCACAAGAACGGGATGACCTTCCAGTTCACCGATAACAAATCGGCCAACATGTCCATGGACAGTTGAAACGGGAAAATCTGGGAGGTCACTGTAGGGGATGTGAACTGCTTTTTGGATAGAATCAGCCAAGCCGTTAAGTCCCGAACCGAGGATGATTCCTACAATGGGTCGAATCGAAGTCCGACTTTTTATGTTCTGTGCAATTTCGTCAATTTGAGCAAGGGAAATATAAGTTTGCATTATGGATACCTGTATCTGTATTTTTTACAAACAGGCGCACCCCCAACTTAAAAGCCAATTTGCGTCCGGGATTATATCAGAAATCGCAACTGGCTTTTTTGCCTCAATTTGAGTTTTTATGGAGAGGTAGATAAATTCTGGTTCTTATGCTATCCTACCGCATCATGAAGCAGCCATTCATCCATAACCTAAACGCTTTTTCTTCAGGAATTTTGGGAATCATTGGAGCCGCTCTGCTTTTAATTCCGGCTGAACTTAGAATCATTAATACGTTTGAGTTTGGCTGGCTTTTCGCTGTGCTGGGTTTTGTCAGTTTTGCAACAGCCCTGGCGCTGGAAGTCATTTCCATAATAAGTACGGGTTGGAAACGATCCCTAATCATCCGGGGGACAGCCGCAGCACTGCTTTTCATTTTCACACGGATTTACTGGCAAGCCGGATATTATCTTGAGGGGATCATCCTGTTTTATGCCGGGTTTGCGACCTTAACCTTACTCACCCCGCTCAAGAAATATTTTACACAGACCAATATCCTAAACCTGACATTTGTATTGATCGGTTTTACAAGCGGGATATTCCTGGCTGTTTCAAAAGCGCAATACGCCCAATATGACCTGGTTAATTACAAGACCTCCCTGGTGATTGGCTTTTTAGTAACGGCCCTGGCCGGGGGAATCGCAGCAGTTGTGCCATCTTTAAAACACAGCGGGCTTTTGATCCGCCTGCAGATCCTCCCCTGGCTGGGATGGTGTCTTATTTTCATACCGATCGTGCCGATTGCGACCCTGCTGATCCCATTTTTAGCGATCATGGCAATGATAATGAACGATATCGTTCCATGGGATTATTTGGACCTGACAAAAGATAACATTCTTGGATACAGGTCTGTCATGATAGCCGCTTCTCTGGAGTTGATCCTTCTTACATTTTTAGGCATCCTGCTCCTGCTGCTAGACAGTTCCATAAATGAAACTGCTGTTTCCATCGCAACCATTCGGGGAGTCACCTTTCTATTCTTTTTCATGGCTTCGGTCATTATTCATTATGAAGTCTTCACCATTCTTATGACAATCAATATCCTCCTGCAGGAATTGAAAAAAACGGAAGACGAGGGAGACTCAGCCAGTTCACGCGGCTTTGATTTTGGAAACTGGGGACAGCAAGTATTGTTATATCTCAGACCTTTTATTCTGACACAAGAACTGACACGCATTCGAATAAACGCACAGACAGACCAGATCGATTCACTTGCGCATCAAGTGGGGAATGAAAAGAAACGAAACGCACAATTAAACCTTT
This sequence comes from Anaerolineales bacterium, assembly GCA_016789485.1. Lineage (GTDB taxonomy): Bacteria > Chloroflexota > Anaerolineae > Anaerolineales > Villigracilaceae > Villigracilis. The sequence goes on from JAEURE010000013.1 coordinate 9,776, forward strand.
TGCTGGAATTAAGTCAGCAACTCGAGAATCAATTGGATCAGCCGGTTGCGGCGCAACTGGCAGCCAACACACTGGAACGGGCATTGGACTGTTCATTGGCCTGCATTTATGTTAATGAATCGGAAAACCGGGAGGTCATGCTGCTGGCTGCCGCAGGACACCAGACCAACATGATCCCTGCCGGGTACCGTCAAAGTATTTCTGTCGGCGCGATTGGGCGGGCTATCCGGCAGAGAAAAACGCAGATCATTAACGACATCCGCGAAGATGCCGATTACATTCGTTTTGAAAATGAAAACAGCCTTTCGTCATTAATCATTCCCTTGATATTCAATGGACATGCAAATGGAGCGATCGTTCTCAGCAGTGAAAAGACAAGCGCATTCAGCAGCATTGACATTGGGCTCGCAGAAGCTGTCGGTGCGGAACTGACCCGTTCCTGGGAGCGCTCAGGATACCATCAGCGTTTAATGAATCTCATTCAAGCGGGCAGCCAGCTTTCGGCCATGGTTGAACCGGGAACGACTGCACATGAGGTGGCTTCCATCAGCAGAGAAATCCTGCAAGCCAGATTCACATTTGTCCATATTCAGCTGGGGCAGGAAAGAAACTTTACCCAAAGCGCCTCGTCCGGCCCTGCGCCCAACCTGCTGAGATCCCTGCAAAATTCAGCCACTTCCGAGTCGCTCGTGCTAATGGCTTTTCAAGCCGCCCAGCCATTCCGAATTCGTGATGTTAGAAAATACAGCGCCACGTCGCACCTGGATATTGACAATGCCGGGCTGCGGAGTATGCTCACCATTCCAATCCGTTGGCATCGCATGAACATTGGCGTCATTTTTGCGTTTGGAAAGCAGGATGGGGTGTTCTTTTCAGAAAACGATGAGTCGCTTGCAGAACTGCTTTCGATTCAGGCGGCGGGTGCATTCGAGAGCACCTGGTTGCAGCAGGAGCTTCGATCCTCATTGCGAATCACTTCCCTGTTGTATCGGCTAAGCAACCAAATCATTCAAGCCGAAAATCTTGAAAGCGCCGCAGTGGATATTGCTCAAACCGCGCACAAACTTGCGAAAAGCATTACGACAGGCATTGTGCTGTTGAATGTTGATGGTGAAATTGAAGCAGAATTGGAAATAGATGAGACAGGGCTACATAGTGGCAATAAACACCCAATGGAACTCATCAAAGATGCAATGAATTCGGGTCAGCTTATTTATTTTTCACAAGGACATTCTGTCACCCGAACTTGCCTGCCCATCCAAACCCCCATTCGCAAATACGGCGCAGTTTGGATGGATGCTCACGAAGATCAGGGAAATAAACCCGCGGCTAACCCAAACGATCTGCAGGCGCTGGTCAACCAAGCAGCCATTGCACTGGAACGATCGCTCCTGCTGGTGGAATCACGCCGTCAGGCGGTCGAGATCAAGGCTGCCTACGATATGCTGGAAGCTACCTATGACCAGACACTAGCTTCCCTAATTTCTGCGCTGGATGCACGGGATCGAGAGACAGAGGGTCACAGCCTGAGGGTAAGTTCCATGGCAGCCAAACTGGGAGAGACCCTTGGGTACACTCATCAGCAACTAAAGGTACTAGAACGCGGGTCTCTTTTACATGATATTGGCAAGATTGGCATTAGCGACACCATTCTACACAAACCCGGTCCCTTGACAGCTGAAGAATGGAAGATCATGAAATTGCACCCGGATATCGGCGCAAAGATCGTGGAGGGGATCCCCTTCCTGCAAGATACGATTCCATTAATCCGTCATCATCAGGAAAGATGGGATGGCACCGGCTACCCCGGCGGACTCGCAGGAGAAGATATACCGATTCTTGCCCGCATGTTTTCCATTGTGGATGCCTTCGATGCCCTGACCAGTAACCGGCCATATCGAACGAAAATCTCCACAGAAGAAGCGCTTCAATACTTGAACGAACAATCAGGGGTTTTATTCGACCCGAACATCGTTCCAATCTTTGAGCAGCTTGTATTAAAAGATGAAACTGGATTCGTTTTTAGTGACTAAACATGGATAAACATTCGAACAAATTTGGATATGATCCTCAGGACAATCTGGCTTCGATCTTGCCGGCAGTGATCGCCGGCATGATCAGTTTGTCCATCACGATCATCGCCACCATTTTGTTCTACCCGCCGGCGGACGAGGCACACAGAAACATCCTGATCGTGTACGGAATTACCGGCTGTTTTTACTTGGGTTTTTATTATCGGAATTACATCCTATCCCCAAACAAATCAAAATATGCATGGTACAACGCAGGAATTGCAGGCTCCGCACTGGGTGTACTGCCTTTATTGATCCCTGTTGAACTCAACTACCTGGCGTACGCACTCGTATTCATGGCGGCGCTTGCAACATCCGTTATTTCAAGCCGCGGACCAGCCTACTGCTTGATCGTGATAGTTTCCATAAGTCATTTCGTTTTTTATCTCAATCACAGCTTGTCTTTGAGCGGATGGATTAATCACATTGGTCTGGTTATCAGTGCGTTTATTTCTGTTGAAACCATACAACAATTAAAAACGATCTCGCAAAAACAAATGAGCCGTCTTGAGATCGTCAATGAAGTAAGCAAGCAAATTGTCTCCACACTGGACACGAAACAACTCCTTGCACTGCTGGATGCCGAGCTTCAAAACGTATTGGAAGCGGACACATACTACATCGGCCTCCAAAAAGGTGACGAGCTTCTCATGGAGCTTTTCTACGATGATGGGGAGTATTTCAATGGAACCAATGTGAAACTCGAAGGAACCCTTGCCAACTGGGTTCTGCAAAATCAAAAAGTTCTCTTTCTTGCAGACATTCGAAAGGCGGAACCACTTGAGGGTGTGAAAATCTCATTGATAGGGAAACCAAAAGATTCCCTATCCTGGATGGGCGTTCCCATGAAGGGAATACACGTGAATGGCGTCATGGCCATCGCATCGTATCATGCCAACGCATTCAATCGCAGCGATTTTGAACTGCTCTCCAACATTGCACAACGAGCCGCCCTCGCATTGGACAACACCTATCACCACGCCCTTGTCCAGGAACAGGCAAGGCTGGACAGCCTCACCCGCGTATTCAATCACGGCTATTTCATTCAAAAATTAAGGGAACAGGCTGAAATTTGCCGGATGGAAAATCAACACCTTAGTTTGATCATGCTGGATATTGACTATTTCAAACAATTTAATGACTCATTTGGTCACTCAATTGGAGATGAAATCCTCATCAACCTTTGCCACACGATCCGCCAGCACATAAAAAAAACCGACGCTGTCGGTCGTTGGGGCGGGGAAGAATTTGCCATCTCGCTCCCGAACACAGATATTCAACAGGCAATTCAAGTTGCCGGACGAATCCGTGAAACTCTCACATCCATCAAAATCAACCACAACAACCACGCCCAGATTCCCGTCCCAACCATCAGCATGGGCATTGCTGTCTTTCCCGAAGAAGCTGACGAGATCATCAAATTAATAGATCTTGCAGACCAACGTCTTTACACGGCAAAGGAACGCGGGCGTGACCAGATCGAATCCACACCCATGTTTCAATGAAGCCTGTTATTTCAGTGTTTCCGAAAATCCTTTGACCGTCTTTTCCACTCCTTCATCATCCACCCAATAGTGGGTAACCAAACGAAAGCGGCGCGGACCCGCCCAATCCACCAGCACACCATATTTCTTCATCTCTTCAATAATTTGATTTTCCGTTAATGCAATGTGATCGGCAAGATCGAAATACACCATATTGGATGAAGAACTCGCATCCAACTTTAATCCCTTCACCTGCTTCAACCCCTCAAACAGATTCTTCGCCCGGGTATGATCCTGCCCAAGCCGCCCTGTCATTTTCTCCAACGAAATCAACCCCGCCGCCGCCAGCACTCCCGCCTGACGCATTCCCCCACCCAGCATCTTGCGCAGATGACGCGCGCGATCAATAAATTTCTTCGTCCCCACGAGCATTGAACCCACAGGCGCAGCCAATCCCTTGCTCAAACAGAACATTACGGAATCAGCGGGGGCGGTTAAATCTTTTACATCCACATTTAATGCCGCAGCGGCGTTGAAAATCCGCGCGCCATCAATGTGAAACTTTAAACCATTTTCTTTGGCGAGCTTCCCGACTTGCGCCGTGTATTCAGCGGTCAACGCGATACCACCGCAGACATTCTGCGTGTTCTCAATGCAAATGAGTCGCGTAATGGTGTGGTGCACATCCTCGGTCTGGATCGAGGCGCGGATATCATCCAAGGCAAGCGTGCCGTCACGTTGATTCGTCACCGGATGCGGGTAGATCCCGCCCAGCGCGGCCATCCCGCCCGCTTCGTTCAAATAAATATGGGATTTCTCTCCAACAATCGCCTCATCCCCGCGCTGGCAATGGACAAGAAGCGCAAGCAAATTGCCCATTGTTCCCGAAGGGACAAAAAGCGAGTCCTCCTTGCCAAGCATGGATGCCGCTTTCGCCTGCAAAGCATTGACCGTTGGGTCATCCATATAAACATCATCACCCACCTCAGCCTCCGCCATCGCTTCGCGCATTTCAGGGGTGGGCTTTGTAACGGTGTCTGAACGAAGGTCGACGAAATTCATTCTATTCATATCTCTTCACTTCCTCCAAAACATTTTTCAACTCAACTGGCAATTCAGCTTCAAAGGTTCTGGGCTGCTTTTCATTTGGCAAAAGGATTTTTAAACGGTAAGCATGAAGAAAATGCCTGTTGATTTCAGCCGTTACTGTGCGTTTCCCATACACCGAATCACCCACGATCGGGCAGCCCAAAAACTGGCAGTGTAAACGGATTTGATGTGTGCGCCCGGTGTGTGGACGAAACTCCAACAGGGTATGGTTTTTAAAGCTTTCCAGCGTTTTATATTCGCTGACAGATTCGCGCCCTTTGCCTGCCGGCACAATTGCCATTTTTTTACGCGCCTTTGGATCTCGTCCAATGGATGCCTCCACACGGCCTGCGGGTGTAGGCGGTTTTCCATCCACCAGGGCAAGATAGGTCTTCTCCACCTTTCTCAAGCGGAATTGGTCTTGCAGCCAATTATGCGCGCGCTCGTTCTTTGCCAGCACGATCAAGCCAGAAGTTTCCTTATCCAGCCGATGCACAAGCCCGGGGCGTTCCTCTCCGCCGATGCCTTCCATATCAGGGTCATATCCCAACACGGCATTGACCAAAGTCCCTGAAGCATGTCCGGCAGCAGGATGAACCACCATGCCGGCGGGCTTGTTAACCACGATCAAGTCATCATTCTCAAAAACAATATCCAAAGGGATATCCTCGCCTACCAGTCCGCTTGGGACAGGCGGCGGAATACGCACTTCCACTTCGTAACCGTTATCCAGGGATTGCCCTGATTTTTTTGCAGGAATGCCATTGATCGAAACAAAACCATCCTCGATCAATCCCTGCAAACGCGCCCGCGAAAACTCGGGCAGGCACATCACAAGGAATTTATCAAGACGGCCGGCCTTTTTATCCTCATACTTAAACTTTTCCACTCGTTCGCTCATGATATCTCCCCTTCAGTTGGTGTTGACATATTTGGTTTTCTTCTTTCATGGATAAACACGATCAAAATTAACATTGCCACGCTGACGTTGATACTGGCATCAGCCACATTGAAAATATAAAATGTCCCCACGGAAACAAAGTCCGTTACACTGCCGATGGTCAGACGGTCTATTAAATTCCCGACCGCCCCGCCGATATAAAGACCCGCAGCCGCCATCGTCCAATCATCGACAAAATCCATGGTCACTACATAGTAAATGGCGCCGATGATGATCAACACAGCCAGAATGCTCAAAACAATTTTGCCATCCTGAAACATCCCAAAGGATGCACCTTTATTTTGAATGTAGGTAATTCGAGCATAGGGAGAAAGCCAGCTCAGCGATTCAGGGAGCCATGAAGTATTATGCGAGAGGTTCTTCCGCACCAGCCATTTTGTCCATTGGTCAAAAGCAACGATCAATGTTACAGCAACCAGCAAAACGGAATAATTTTTTCGGGTCAAATTCTGCCCTGTCAAAAGCGTTGGCTTCTCATCCATCATTTCGCAGGCTAACTTTCTTCTGCAGAACGAGTCGAGACTTCAGTCTGACCTGGTTTTTCAATAGACTCTTCTAAAGCCTTCGTGATCTTTTCCTGTCTTTCCTTGAACCATACTCCCAGCAATAGAACAGCCACTCCTATTGAGATGGAAGCATCCGCAACGTTGAAAACAGGGAAGACTCCAATGGAAATAAAATCAGTCACCTTGCCCATCATCAAACGGTCAATCAGGTTACCGCTTGCACCTGCCAACTGCAACCCCATTGCGATCTTCAAGGTCCAATCTTCGTTCTCCACATGCGGGAAATAATAAATAATGGCGCCGATCACAATAAAAGCCAGAATTGTAAAAATCAGATTTCCATTTTGGAACATGCCAAACGCCGCGCCGCTGTTATACCAATGCACAATGCGCGCATACGGACTAAGCCACAGCATTGACTCGGGCAGCCACATGCCGCCAAACTCGATATTCTCGCGCACCAGCCATTTTGTCCATTGATCAAGCGCAACCACCACACCAGCCACACCAAATAAGATTAAATAATCTTTAACTCTCGAATTCAACTTCACACCTCATCTCAAAATTGTGCGCCTATTGTACCGCACCGACATAAACCCTTGGCACGCGCGCGCTAATATTCGTCATCACCTCATATTCGTTCGTACCCGTCCAAGCAGCAAGCTCTTCAGCAGTGATTCCACCGCCCAACAAAGTGACCTCACTCCCCACTTTCACATCGTCCTCGCCTACATTTACCATGAATTGATCCATACAGATGCGCCCAACTTGTGGATACGACTTCCCGTTGATGATGACCCGCGCTTGGTTTGTCATTCTGCGAAAATATCCATCCGCATAGCCGCACGGGACAGTGACGATTCTTGTCTGCACCTCAGCCTGCCACAACGACCCATAACTGACACTTCGCCCCGGCAGTGTGACCTTGCTATATGCCACCTTCGATTTCCAAGTGAGCACAGGTTTCACATCGATCTTCGTCTGAATATCGCGTCCGGGATAAACACCATAAAACAAAACACCGGGGCGCACCATATCCAGATGCGCTTGCGGCAGATTTAGAATCCCACCCGAATTGCAGACATGCCGCATGGGCATGGGCAGGCTGTTCTTTTCATAGAAACGCAATACTTCCTGAAAGCGTTCAAGTTGAAGAGGTGCGGGTGTCACACTTGCATTTGCTTGCTCGGAATTAGCAAGATGAGTATAAATCCCCTCTATATAAATGTGGCTACACGCAAGTGATGTCTTGATAAACTCTTCCGCTTCATATTCATGGACCCCCACCCGCTCCATGCCTGTGTCAATTTTCAAATGGACTTTGAGTCTCTGGCGGGTAGATTCCCCCAATTGTTCGGCAGCAGTTAACAGGTCAGGCGAAGAGGCGGTGAGAATTAAGTCGTGTTCAAAAAACAGCGGCAGCTGCTCGATCAACGTGCCACCCGCAACGAGGATCGGTTTCTTGATTCCAAGCCCGCGCAATTGAATCGCTTCTTCAACAAGCGCAACGCCAAGATAATCCGCATACGGCTCGATGAACGGAGCCACGCCTTCGATTCCGTGACCGTACGCATTGGCTTTGACCATCGGCATGACCTTTGCTTTCCCCACATGGGCGCGGATGGCTTCGAGATTTTTCTTTAGCTGTTCGAGATTGACTTCAAGATAAGTGGGACGCATGATTATTTGTGAATGGGATTCGCCCGCCAGTGATATTCAACATCAGGCTCGGACTCGGGCGCCGGGCTGACGCCAAATTTTTCGGCGACAAAACCGTTCTTTTCATAAAAGGCGCGCGCCATTTTATTGACGACATGTGTATAAAGCCAGATATGTTTCGGCAAAAGTTCGCGAGCTTTCATGAGCAATGCCTGCCCAACACCTTGACGATGGTAGTCCGGGTCTACATACAGACGGTCAATAAAATCACCTTGAATCGCGAGAAAACCGATCGGCACATTATCCCGTTCGTACACCCAAATTTGATTGTCAGGAACGATCGCACTCCGAAAATACTCACGTGCACCTTCCAGCTCAAAGCCCATGCGCTTCATCAAATCGGGCATGGCAGTGTGCATGGCTCTAAACCAAAAGGCAGTTACAACTTCAAAATCATCTTCACGATACAAACGGATCATTGCGCTCCTGTTAAAAAATAAGTGGACGGCGTAGGCCGTCCACTTATTTTACTTGCAAAAGTTGATTATCTCTCAGGTTTAATGCCAGGCGCCAAGAATGGCACCGAACAAGAGGAAATTGACAAGGTGGTTGCCAATCTCAATTGCCCAAATCTTCAACCCATGGCCTGCAAAAAGTTTATTGACCAGATACGTGGGAGCAATAAAGCCAAGCCAAAGCATAAATCCAATCCGAGCGCCGGAAGCTGCATCCACACCGCCCATGAAGTTGACCATCAATGCCATGGCAACCGCCTGAACGAATGAAGAAAGCACGGTCAGCCCCCATGTCATGCCCATATTTTCCATGCCGGGCTGTTCCCTGCCTGCCCCAACAACCTTCCACCACATTGGGAAGAACGTCTTCGGGTTGTACCAGATCGACCCGCTGATCATACTCACCACAACGCAAACCACAACCGCCAGCCAATTAATTGAACTAAAATCCATTTCAGCCTCCAATTTTAAAGTTGAACGGCACGCGCCGATCCAGTACAAATATTATATCAGAACATTTGTTCTGTTTCAAGCCCCGAAAATAAAATTCCGCCCTGACTTTTCGATCAGGGCGGGTTCAGGTCTATATCTTTCCAGCTACATAATCCAGCACATCGATCTTGGTGAGGATGCCGATCGGTTTGCTGTTTTCCACAACGATGAGGGCATAGCCCGCCGTGAGGGACGGCATAGCCTCTTCCAGCGGGGTTTCAGGCGGGAAGACTGCCCCGGCATTTTGCACGAGATCGTCGATCTTTTCATCGTTATTATGTTCGTGTTTTTCAAGCATGTGATTGAGCAGGTCCACCTCTTCGATGAGACCCGCAAGCGATCCATCCGCGCCGACAACTGGCATCTGGGATACTGCATTTTGGTGCATCACTGACACCACTTTGCGGATCGAGTCACCAAGCGTCGCTGTGATCAATGCCTTGTTTGGCTTGGCAATTAACAGGTCGCCCAGAGCCGTTTCTCCGAATTCCATCGAGAGGAATCCAAACTCGCGCATCCACTTGTCGTCATAGAATTTCGAAAGATAGCGAGATCCCGAATCAGGCAGAATCACCACGGGGATGCGTCCCGCGGGAAGCTTGCGGCAATATTTGAGAGCGCCTGCAATCGCGGAGCCGGACGAACCGCCCGCAAAAATTCCCTCCTGCCGAACCAGTTGACGCGCCCACAAAAATGACTCGCGGTCACCCGCGCGTTCGATGGCATCCACCACGGTGATATCCATGGCGGAGGGTAAGAAGTCTTCGCCAATGCCTTCCACTTTATAGGTTTTGGGATATGCGCCCGGGGGAATCTTGCCTTTGTTCTGCCAAATTTCAGTAAGGATCGAACCTTCGATATCCACACCGACGATCTGAATGTTGGGATTCCTGGATTTGAGATAGCGCCCCACCCCGCTGATGGTTCCGCCTGTGCCAATGCCAATGATGACATCGGTCAGTTTGCCTTCCGTCTGTTCCCACAACTCGGGGCCAGTGCTGATCTCATGAGTCTTTGGGTTATCGGGATTGTGATATTGATTTGCCAAAATTGCGTTCGGAGTTTCACGCGCGAACTTCTTGGCGACTTCATAATACGAGCGCGGATCGTCGGGACCAACGGCGGTGGGAGTGATGACCACCTTCGCGCCATAGGCTCGCAATAATAAAATCTTTTCGTTGCTCATCTTGTCAGGCATGACGAAGATGGTTTTATAGCCCTTCAATGCCGCCGCGATCGCGAGACCGACGCCTGTGTTTCCAGAAGTCGCTTCGACGATGGTGCCGCCCGGCTTGATCTCTCCCCTCTTCTCTGCCTGCTCGACAATATTTGCCCCGACTCGATCCTTGACCGAACCGCCGGGATTCATGAATTCCAATTTTGCATACAACGGGACGGGCAGGTCACGCCCAATTCGCTCCAACCTGACCAGCGGCGTATTCCCCATCGCGCCAAGCACATTATTAAAGACTCGTCTCTCTTTTGATTCGGGTAATCCTATCATTTTCTCTCCTTGGTTGGGGGTATTTTACCGTAAAGAACAGACCTCCGAGTTCTTTGCGAAGCACCCTGTGGGTGAAGAACTCGGAGGTCTTGATTATAGAAACCAGTATTTCAAAACTAAGGTGAACTGGCACAACGAAAACCAAGGTTATAGCCGAAAGTCGACGGGACACCCCAATAACGATCTGTGGTTCGAACAT
>JAEURE010000140.1 GCA_016789485.1 Anaerolineales bacterium
TTTTTGCCTTCTTCGCCTTCATCGTACACAAGGAAGGGCACGTAGCGGAATTCCTCGGGTTGGATCAACTGCTCTTCGGGGTATTGAACCGTAAAGATACCTTTTGTATCCTTGCTGGAACGATGAGCGATACCTTCCTGCGTGTTGTATCGTTTTTTTCCGCGTATCATCCAGGAAATATCTTCTGTGTACGTGTCCCAGAATCGCTTCCAGGTGACGCTTAATCCTTTAAGAATGCCTTTACCATACATAATTGATTCTCCTGTTTAGCGATCCAGCTCGCCCATCACAATGTCGAACATTGCAAGGAGCGCAACGAAGTCGGCGATCTTTGCGCCGATGCACATACTTTCGACAGCCTGCAGGTTGACGAAAGAAGCAGGACGCACATGATAGCGATATGGATTCGGCTTGCCGTTGGATACAACGTAGAAGCCTAATTCACCTTTGGGTGACTCAATGCGGCCATACGCTTCGCCTGCCGGAACCCGAACCTGGTAGGCCGGTTTCTGTGAGTTGATCGGCCCTTCGGGAATCTGTTTGATGGCCTGTTCCAGAATCCGCAGAGACTGGCGAATCTCGTCAAAGCGGATGAGGTAGTTATCCATCATGTCGGCATTGTGGCGGACAGCCACATCGAAATCGAAGCGGTCGTAAATGGAGTAGGGTTCAGCGCGGCGCAGGTCATATGGGACGCCAGCAGCGCGGAGAACAGGGCCAGTCACAGAATATTTGATCGCATCTTCAGCATTGAGAACGTGGATGCCCTTCAAGCGCGCGACCAAGACTTCATTCTCATTAAGGAAGCGTTCCATTTCATCGGTTTTGGCAGGCAGGCGGTCGAAGACCAGGTCTTTGATCTTTTGCATGGCAAAATCGGGAATGTCACGTACCACACCGCCAAAGCGGAAGTAGTTGCACATCATGCGCGCGCCAGAGACAGCTTCGAATATATCGAGAACCAATTCACGCTCTTCAAAAGCATAGAGAGAGGGCGTGTACATGGTGCCGAGGTCGTTCATCAACATGCCGATGAAGATAAGGTGGTTCTGAATACGGCTCAGTTCCGCCATGATCACACGGATATATTCGGCGCGTTCCGCTACGGGGATCTTCATCAACTTTTCGATGGTGGTTACATAACCAAAGTTATTGCTCATCGAGTTGAAGTAGTCAAGGCGGTCAGTATACGGGATGATTTGGAGATAGGTATTACGTTCACCGATTTTGTCGTGGTTGCGATGCAGATAGCCCATGACGGGTTTGAGGCCAGTGATGGTTTCGCCGTCCAATGTGACTGCCACACGCAATACGCCGTGAGTGGAGGGATGGTGCGGACCCATGTTCACGACGATGTGGTCAGTCTTCAACCTGTCGTTTTCGCCTTTCGAGCGAAAGCGTTCAAGGGAGGCATACAGATCATCTTCGTTTTCGGGCTTGTAGGCTTCGGGGTCAAATCCTTCAGGGAATTTCAAGTTATCGCGGAAGGGATTCTTGTTCTCTGCGAAGGTATGTTGTCCATCGGGCCAGCGGCTCTTGAAAGGTTTGGCTTCCTCTTCGAAGAAGGGTTCCTGCCAATCCTTGCGCAGCGGGTGACCTTCATACCCTTCCCACATTAGAATGCGACGTAAATCCGGGTGGCCGGTAAATTTTATGCCCAGCAAATCCCAAGCTTCGCGTTCTTGAAAATCAGCACCAGCCCAAATGCCGACAACAGATGGAACTTCTACGGGGTCAACGCGGTCAACCTGAACTTTGAATGTAAGCCCCATGCCGCCGGTTGTTTTATAGGCGTGGTAGACCACTTCCATTTTATTTTCGGCGAGGTAATCCACGCCGGTCACGGCGGTGAGCAGGTCATACCCAAATTCATCGCGGACGGAGGTAGCTACTTCGAGGAGATTTTCTTTTTTGACGATGAAGCCAGTGTAGCCGGGGCGTGCATCAGCGGAGACACTGTCCGGGAAACGAGCAACCAAGTCAACGGTCTGGGTTGAGGCGGGAGCGGCCATTACACACTCTCCTGTGTCGTCTTTTGTGAGGCGGCTTGTTTGATCTCCGCATTGCGTCGCACGTCGATCAAGTCAGGTCCAAGAATTGGCATGGGGACATAATTTGAATCCACTTTGCCTTTTTCGTACCAGCGGACTTTCTTGATGGATTGCTTGTCAATTTTTTCTTGCAGCTTGATCATGCCGGCGATGAGAGCCTGCGGAGTGGGGGGGCAGCCGGGAATGTACACATCAACGGGCAGGAACTTATCAATGCCTGCGACCACGTTATAGCCTTCCTTGAAAGGTCCGCCGCTCGAAGCGCACGCGCCCATGGCCACAACATATTTGGGCTCGGGCATTTGGTTGTACAGGCGGATAATGGCGGGCAGCATTTTCTTGGTGACTGTGCCGGACACGAGCATCATGTCTGCCTGGCGCGGGGTGGGGCGCATCACTTCCATTCCGAAGCGCGCCATGTCGTAGCGGGCGGTTTGCGCGGCGATCATTTCGATGGCGCAGCAAGCCAGGCCGAACATCAGCGGCCAGACGGAGGAACGGCGGCCCCAGTTATACAGGCGGTCAAGCGTTGTGATGGCTACAACATTTTCAAGGTCTTCGGGGATGTTGTAGTTCGGTAGACTTAATTTTTCATTTTCCATGAATGTTCTCCTCGAACCAGTCTTGATAAATTGCATAAAGGATGTCGTCGTTCGCGAGAGCGGGGTCATCCTCAAATTCCGAAAGTTCAAGCGTCCATTTATAAATTTGTTGCAGGCTTACTTCTTCGATGTTCACATCTTTGTGCTGCCTGCGCAACTCCATGGCGATGGCGTACGTGGATTCCCAATTTAGATTCATTCGGTACATTTCATCACAATTTTGAATTATAGCAGGCTGGGGAGATAAGTCAACTGAATTATGTAAATAGATATTTGTAAAAATAAAGAAGTGAGTATAATCACAGGAGATGAATGACAAGCCCGCCTCTTCTTCAAGCCGATGCTTGATTCCGTTTCGAAGGCATTTGCTACTTTAAGAAGTGCGCTGCGCCAGAGGTAAAGATGACCGCCAGACAAAAAGTTCTCGCTCACCTGAAAAAGACACGTTCTGCTTCGGCTCGCGAAATTGCGCGAGCGTTGAAAATGACCGCGCCGAATGTGCGGCATCATTTGTCCGTGCTCTGTTCGGATGGGCGGGCCGAGTTTGTCTCTGTCAATAACCGTGAGGGACGCGGCAGGCCCGAAAAGATGTATTCCCTTTCGCAAGCCGCGCGGGGTGATAATTTGGCGGTTTTAGTAGAGGCGTTGCTGAATGAAAAGATAAACCCGCAAAAAATTGGGTTTGGGATTGCTCGATCCCAGGGTTTGATTGAGGCATCTGTCAGCCAGCCAATGACAAAAAGACTGGCTTTCCTTGTGGATAAACTAAACGAAATGAACTACCAGTCTCATTGGGAGGCTGGCGCAGAAGGTCCACGAGTGATTCTTGGGCGCTGCCCGTACTGGAAGGTGATTGAGAAACACCCCGAACTCTGTAAAATGGATGAGGTATTGTTGCAGTGTGCTATGGCACGTCCCGTTATTGGTGAACAAAAGGGTGAACGGATACATGGAATATGCCCATTCATTTTTCAGATAGGATGACAAATGTTGACTTTTTATGAATTTACAGAAGAGGATTTGAAGTCTAATCGCAGTGGATTCATTACTACTCGTCAGAAAGCGTGGATTAATGGATTCGCGAAGGGGATTAGCGGCATGCAACGGGGAAATGCGAAGATCGCGATTATTTTTCCGCTCGTCGGAATGTGCATCTTTTTTGCGATTTTGCTGCCAAATGAAAATGCGCGGGCAGCGTTTTTTGCCGACCCGGTGTTTGTAATTGTATTCGCCTTGCTTGTGCCGTTTATCGCGGGTATTTTTGCAGTCAGTATCTATTTTTCCGATCGCCGCGCTGCCCGCCTTTCCGAAGCGGAGCTGAAAAAGGCTGAAGGGACGGTGGAACTGGATGAGGAATCCTCACATGTTGGCTCCACGTATTTTGTGCGCATCGGCGGAGCGGAATTCAAATTTGGGGAGGATGTCAGCAGCTATTTTGCGGAGGGCGGGGTTTATCGTATTTTTTACTGTGAAACATCCATGTTGAAGTTGATCCTTTCACACGAACGTGTGAAATAATTTTATGGAGTCGAGGAGCTTGTTGCCGAAATTATGGGAGCAAGCTCCCTTTCTTAATAAACTGATTATTGCATGCAGGAGGCTTCAATAAGAGGTGTTGCTACTGGTGGGGATAGGGAGATGGAGACAGCCTCCTGCGGGGTCAAAGCAATGGAAGCAAGGATAGACTGAAAGTCAGGGGTGTCAATTATGCTTTGTGGGATGGGGTTAATCAAGATTAGTTTTTCGGGAGCAAGGCGATATAGGAATACACGAATCGGCGGGTCATTTTGGTTAACCAGATTTCGCAGGGTTAAAACAGAAGCAGTATGTGCGCCCGTCTGTTGGATTTCAGCCGAAACGAGTTCTTCCATGCTTGTATCTACCATTGCCATGTAGGCATCCACGTCAGAAAGTGAAGGGTCGATGTTTTCAAAGACGACAATATCAATTTTAAGCGTGCCGTTGGGCCAGTCCCAATATCCTTTATTTGAATTTGCCATGAAATAGGCTTCATCGTAGTTGGCGAGGCCCAGCACTCCGCCAGTTCCTTCGGATGGAATCGGGCTTATGATCCACCAGCAGGGGACGGCGAGGCCAAATCCAAAACGCGGGTCGCGGATTTCTTTCCACACAGAGGAAGGAGTCTGTTGCACGTTGGATTCTGTTGTTGGAATGGAGGCAGCTGTGGGCGGGGAAAGAGGCGTCTGTTCTTGGGTGGGGATTGGTGTGGGGGCAGGGGATGCTTGAGGAGCGCAGGCTGCCAATAGTGAGGCGGTCAAAATAAACAATAAAAGGTTCGTCTTTTTCATTTTTTTCTCCACACTGAAAGACGAACCTTTTTATGAAAAGTTCCCTATTTTATTCCGGCTTGAATTCCTTTTGTGCGAGTTCGATATTTGCGCCTTTTAAGAAGTTCATGGCATTTTCGTCGGTACGATAGGCGGTGCTGTAGACGATTTTGACTATGCCTGCGTTAATGAGCGCTTTGGTGCAGTTGATGCAAGGCAGATGGGTGACGTAGCAGGTGGCGCCTTTGGTGGAGACACCGTGCAATGCGGCTTGAATGATGGCGTTGGTCTCGGCGTGAATTGTGCGGACGCAGTGACCGTCCGCCATCAAGTGTCCGATTTCATCGCAGTGTTCCTGGCCTGCGGGTGAACCATTAAAACCTGTGGTGAGGATGCGCTTATCCAGCACGAGTACACAGCCAACAAAGGCGCGGTCACAAGTGCTTCGTTCTGAAACAGCGTACGCTATCTTCATGAAATAGGAATCCCAATCGGGGCGCATAAGCATTATCTCCAGTTCGTAATATGTAATACACAATTGTACTATTTTCAGTTGTGTACGGAGTAGCTTTTCAGATTAATTGGGGTTTTACTAACTAATGTTAAACATCCTTGCCCGGGGTTGGGTTGAGAACCTTGCCCTTTTTATCAGACCCTGCGGAAGATTTGCAGAGGCGAGTTACTAAAAGGAGTTTGTTGCCATGTCTGAAAATTTACAGAGCCCATCATTTTATGAACGTCCCAACGTGGAGAAGTCAACCATTCCAATTGCAGGCGGTGTACCCATTGGACTGGAGGGGATATATAGTGCTGAATTAGGGATCGGCGGCGCCTACGGCTCTTGGGGAGAAAGTTATAACAATTTGCGCCTGCCTTCTTTAGTGGAGCATCGTCTGGGAATGCCGCTTGGCAAGGACGATATTTTGAATTTATCTGAATTAGGATTTGAGTACCGCCAACATATTCATGATTTGGACAAAGCGCAGCATCTTGAGTTGGAAGTGGAAGTTGGCGCCCGCCTGCTGCGCAAGGCTTTGGAGGTTTGTGGTTGGAAGGCGGCAGAGGTAGAAGGTGTTCTGATTGGGATGAGCGGGCCAGTCTCCAGTGATTATATTTCGCGAATTTCACTCCTGGCCGGTATCCCTGAGACTGCGCTGAAAGTTAGCGTGCACAAAGCCTGCGATGGATCCATGGGGGCATTACATTTGTCGTTGAATCCGCGCCTTTCGAAGCCGGGACAAATTAATATTGCAGAACATTTGCACGGTAAGAAGGTGTTGGTTGGCGGCATTGAAGGGTTAAGCCGTTTCATTTGCGACGCCAAAGATAAGAACGCCCTGCAATTATTTGGCAATGGCATGGGGGTGATTGGAGTAATTCCAGGCGAGAATATGAAATTTCTTGCAGGCAGAAGCTATGAAAATTATGACGAGGAGGGTTTGCTGGCGGTGCGGATGAGTTACCCACATTCACGCTTGCAGACTTCAGGAAGTTCGCTGGTTGATGTAGTGCAGGAGGATGCCGATCATATTCGTGTGGCTGGGTTGATGAATGAGCCGAAGAATGGTGATTCGATTGAAATGGCTGGTTTGATGGGCATGGTCAAGTTGTTTGTACGCACAGGAGTGCAAGTGGTAGAGGATGTTTACAGGGATTATCAGGTTCTCATGGACAAGCTCGGGACCTCCGGTAAATCCATTTCCATGGGAATTGTCCATCATGCGAACTATAAGATCAATGCCTTGAAAGCCAAACATCTTTCGAAGCTTGGCATTAATTTTCCGATGCCTTGGTTATTAAGTGATTTCGGGAATGTGAGCGCGGCTTCGAATATTATTGCTTTCCTGCGCCAGTTAAAAAATATTCATCCGGGCGACCATATTCTCTTTGACGGTTTTGGCGCAGGCACATATTATGATGTGATGACCGTATCTATGGGATGAGACAGGTTTTTTCAAGCATCGGATGATGGCCTCAATAAAATAAAACTGACCCCTGCAATTTTGCAGGGGTCAGTTTTATTTTATTCTACCGTCACGCTCTTCGCAAGATTTCGCGGTTGATCAACGTCCAGGCCACGGATGGTGGCGATATGA
>JAEURE010000141.1 GCA_016789485.1 Anaerolineales bacterium
ATCATCTTCCAATTGTCACCGGGCATGTAGAGTAAGGCTCTTCGTGAGTGCATCGTTTTTACTTCATCCTTCATCATTCCGCCTTCAGCTTTTTAAGAAACATCGCAGTCCGTTCAAATTCCACTACAACGGTGCCATCGGGCTTTTTGCCCATACATTTGATCTTCACCAGCCCGGCATTGGGCCTTGACTTCGATTCACGCTTTTCAATAATTTCACTTTCGGCATATATGGTATCGCCGTGAAAGACGGGGTTGGGATGCACGACTTTGTCATAGCCCAAATTTGCCACAATCGTACCTTCGGTCAACTCTGCAACCGTCAGCCCGACCACCAAGCCAAAAGTAAAAACGCCATTCACCAGCCTTTGCCCAAATTCGGTACGAGAAGCAAAATCCTCGTTAAGGTGAAGCGGTTGGGTGTTCATCGTCAGCGCAGAGAAGAGCACGTGATCCATTTCCGTCACAGTACGCCCGCCGTGTTTAAACGTCATCCCAACTTCAAGTTCCTCGAAATATTTTCCAGCCATCAGTCCTCCATCTCGATCAAAATCTGTTCGCGCTCCACCGTCTGTCCCTGCGAAACAAAAACAGATTTAACCCTGCCATCCTTTAAAGCCTGAATACGGATCTCCATCTTCATGGCTTCCATCGTGAGCAGGGTTTGACCCTTCTTAACCACATCCCCAACACGGACAGAGACGCTTCGCACCTGACCCGGCATTGGCGCGATCAATCCCCCGGCATGATCATGTCTGACGCCTTGCTTCGCGCCCGATGTCTTTGTCAACATGATCGTACGACCATCAATCGTCACCCAGCGTTTCGCCATATCCGATGAGACATGTGCAGTGACGCGTTGTCCGTCTATCAACAGATCCATGTGCCCATCTTCCGCGCGGATAACCTGGACAAAAACCGTTTTTCCATCCAGTGTCACTGTGTAGTTTTCGCCCGACGGATTAATTTCAACAACTTGCGAATTGAGAATCGTCTTCATAGTATTTTATGCCAGTCCAAATGATTTAATAACAGCCACAAGCCACATTGCAAGCACGGCAACGACAAATTCAAAATCATATTTTATCAATCCCGCCAAAACAGCTGCCCAGGAGTGATATGCCAGGTAAGGCGAAAGGAAGGGAGATGCGGCCATGGAAAAATCCGCACGCAGGTCTCGCAGGGAAAGCGCCATTAGAACAACGCCAATCGGAATAGCCCAGGGCCATAAACCTGCATTCCAAAACGAATCCAAAAGATCCGCCTGCCTGCCCGAGAACCAGTCTCCAAAAAACAGAAACGAGAAAGCCGCCGCAATGCTCACAGGGACACATGTCACGAGTACCTGCTTTATGCCCCCCTCTTTAAAAGCTTTGAACAGCAAAAAAGGGACCATCGCCAAGCCCATTTGCGGTTTTATGATCACGAAGAACAAAGCCGCCGGGGCTGGCAGCGTGAAGCCGATCAGCACAAAAACATCCACATTCAACATCCGCATTCCATATACAACGGGCGGAGCCAGCATAAATACGATCAACGCGACCAGGCTGGCTTTTAGACGATATGCGGACCAGGCATAGAGAATTAGAGAAGCCATAAAAAATAGGATGCCGCCGATTGTTTCTGAAAACAAGGCAAACGGGATGAGAAAAAGAATCGTCCATGGCGGATTTCGGAACGTTGGCACAAGGTAGGGATTTTTTCCCTCCAATAAGGCTCGAGCAGCAGGATAGTATGTCTCCTTCCAGTCAATTCCTACAATAGGCCAAATCTTATTCACCCCGAAATAGACCGCAGCGAATAAGACTGGAAACAACCAAATCAACCATTTTTTTGACAAGGATCAATTCCTATAATTGTTTGTCTGCTTCCACGGGTTGAATGGATCGGTTTCGTTCGAAACAGCGGGCTGTGCCTTTGCGCCAACAAAAACCACGTCGGCAAGCGAGGCAGCGATCAAACTCTGGGCTGCGGGAATTTGCTGTGTTTGGAGGAACTCACCCAGTTCAAGCTTTTTCTCCACCCACCTCGTGGACACTTTGCCTTGCGCAAAATCTTCATGCTTTAAGACTGCCTGCATGAAATCAATATTCGTCACCACCCCATGGACGATGAACTCGCGCAAGGCGGTTTGCATGCGTTGAATCGCCACATCCCGCGTTTCAGCATGGACGATCAATTTTGCCAGCAGCGGGTCGTAGAAATGTGTCACATCACTGCCTGTCTTGAATCCTGAATCCACGCGGATGCCCGGGCCGCGCGGCTCGATGAATTGCAGGAGAATGCCCGTGCTGGGTAAAAATCCATTGGACGGGTCTTCCGCATAGACACGGCACTCGATGGCGTGTCCATGCTGGTGAAAGTCACTTTGGGTGAACGGGAATTTTTCTCCCGCCGCAATACGGATCTGCCATTGGACAAGGTCAATGCCTGTGACGAGTTCGCTGATGGGATGCTCCACCTGCAAGCGGGTGTTCATTTCGAGAAAATAATATCGTGCTGTTTGTGGGTCGAAGATGAATTCGATGGTGCCGGCATTGTAATAATTGACGGCTTTGGCAGCAGCAACGGCTGCTTCACCCATCCTGGCGCGGATCTCCGCAGTCAATAACGGCGAAGGCGTTTCTTCTATTATTTTCTGATGCCGTCGTTGAACCGAACATTCGCGTTCAAAAAGATGGATCAGATTTCCATGCATATCGCCAAAGACTTGAAACTCGATGTGATGCGCGTCTGCGAGATATTTTTCGATGAGCAGCCGCTCATCACCGAAGGAATTCAAGGCTTCACGCCGCGCGGATTCAATGGCCTCGCTCAATTCGCCTTCGGCGTTAACCACGCGCATGCCTTTGCCGCCTCCGCCCGCCGCTGCTTTGACCAAAACAGGATAGCCAATTTCTTTCGCAGCGTTTTTGAAATCGCCGTCCGATTCCAAGCCTTCAAACCCGGGCACGGTGGGCACGCCGGACTGTTTCATCAATATCTTCGACTCGGCTTTATCCCCCATCGCACGGATGGAATCTGCCGAGGGACCGATAAATGTCAAGCCGGCAGAATCAACTGCGGCGGCGAATGAGGCGTTCTCGGAGAGGAATCCATAGCCCGGGTGAATGGCGTCTGCTTTCGAGTCGAGAGCGGCGCGGATGAGTTTATCCATATTCAAATAGGATTCCCTCGGCGCAGCCTCGCCCAATAGAATGGATTCATCCGCAAGTTGAACATGCTGTGCATGCTCGTCAACAGTTGAATACACAGCAACCGTTTTGATGCCAAGTTCCCTGCAGGCGCGGATGATGCGAATGGCGATCTCGCCGCGATTGGCGATCAGTATCTTATTGAACATTCTTCAACATCTCCAGCAGTTCTTTTTCCCGCGCCTCGCCCAAGCCTGCCTTCCATTCATGATCAAGCGGACGTTCCAAAGCCCATGCAAGAGTCGCTTTGACCGTTTCTTCAAGCGGAGAAATGGAAAGCCCCGCGTGCATGGCTTTTGAAATATCCACGCGCGCAAAGCCTTTGTCTTCATCCGTGTCTGGAATCCAGGCGGGCATGTCACTCCACGGCGCGACATGGTTTTGATCTAAAAATTCAACCGACGCCCATTTGAAATCCGCATCGCTCTTGCTGACTTGTTTGCAGGTTTCAAACAAAGTCCCAAGCGACAGCGATTCGCCTGTGGCATTGAACACGCCGGAAATATTTTGCTCGATCAGGCGAATAATAAAATCGGAAAGATCGCGGACATCGATAATTTGAGTTAACGCGTTGGGGCTTTCAGGTACAAGCACATCCCCGCCGCGCGCAATGCGCACAGGCCAATACGTGAAACGGTCGGTTGGATCATGCGGGCCAACAATAAGACCCGGGCGGATGATGAGCGAACTGACTCCGAAAATATCCTGAGCAGCCTTCTCACACAGCGCTTTCAATGGGCCGTATGATTCGCCTGTGACCTCTTCCATTGTCTCATCCTCAATTTTTCCGACAGGATGGCTTTCGTTGATGCCTGTTTTTCTAAAATCGGCATAGACTGAAATACTGGAGATAAAGACATAATTCTCAACGCGGTCTTTCAATGCCTCGGCAGACATTTTGACGATGCGCGGAAAATATCCGCATGTATCGATCACCGCATCCCACTGCCCTGTGAGTTGGTCCAGATCTTTTTCACGGTCTCCGCTGATGGTTTCTACGTTTCGAAAAAGACCTGGATTCGTTTTTCCGCGATTGAAAAGCGTCACTTCATGCCCGCGCGCACGCGCAGAGCTAACGAGATGCCGTCCCAGAAAGCGCGTGCCGCCGATGATGAGAATTTTCATTTTTTCAACCTTGTGAGAATTGCTTCTGTCGCTTTGGCTTCTTCGCCTTCGGGCGTGATGTTGTATGCGGTGATGGTGAGTTCGTCACCGACCAGCTCAACTTCGGTGCGCCAACCCCAGTCAGGTCCGCCAGAGGGATCGGGGTAACTACCTGTAACCGAGAAACCATTCTCCCTTTCCGCGCCAATGCAAAACATGATCCCCGTGCTATTGTGAAACGAATCCACCCAACTGGCTTCGTACTGCTCAAGCGTGATGTTATAGCCAAAGGTGAACATGCCATGTTGCGGCTCGCCTTCAATGGAAGATTGGTAAAGATATAGGGCGAAACGGCCTTCAAGCAGAAGTTGAATGGTTGCAACAACCTGAGCTTCATCCGCGAGTTTGCCTGGCTCCAGCCAGAGCTTAGATATACCGCGCCAGTTGCCAGCCATTTGCGCAAAGAAGTGATGTGGGGTATCGATTGAGTTTGAGAAGGTCATGGGTTATCCTAGTGAGTAGAAAGTGGTGAGTGGATTATGGGAGTGGAGTCTCTAAATCAATATTGAAATCTGATGATTGTAGAATAACGTATTCAGCTTGTTCTTCGCGGATTCCTTTTTGGCGCTGATTGGGCGTAAGGACGCTTAACATTTTGATAACTTGAGTCAACAAGTCAATTCGATGTTTGATAACTTCTTCTTTCAGAGTATGGCGTGATTTGAAATACCAATCACGAGCTTCTCTTGCAGAACCAAGTGAGTATTCGAGAAAACGAGCACGGTCTTTGCCTGTAGAACGGGAGTAACCTTCGGCAATATTCGCGGAAATGGAGCATACCGCTCGATAGAGCTGGTCGGCAAGTCCGCGGGTTAGTGGAGTCTTATTCAAAACAAGTGCATCCTGCCAGGCAATATCGGCAACAAACAAACCCAAGCGATAGACTTCAAGTTTCCAAAGCGAATCGCTTTTAATTTCATCAGGCACACCCGCTTGCCATTCAAAATACCTCATGCCATCCTCCACTTGCCACTTTCTACTTTCTACATCCTAAACACCCCAAACCCACCCTCTTCCTTCGGTGAATTCAAAACAATGGATAGAGCCAACCCAAGTACTTGACGCGTTTCATCGGGAGCGATAACACCATCGTCCCATAATCTTGCGGAGGAGTGATAGGGACTGCCTTCGGTTTCGTATTTCTCCAGGAGTGGACGTTTGAACTCTTCCGCTTCTTCCGCGCTGAGAGCTGGTTTGCCTTCTCTGATGAGTTGATCCTGCTTGATGGTTAAGAGCACGTTCGCGGCTTGTTCCCCGCCCATGACGGAGATTCTTGCGTTGGGCCACATCCACAGGAAGCGGGAGCCATAGGCGCGGCCTGCCATGGCGTAGTTGCCTGCGCCGAAGGAGCCGCCGATGACAAGTGTCAATTTGGGGACGCGGGTCGTGGCAACGGCATGAACCATCTTTGCGCCGTCTTTGGCGATGCCGCCTGTTTCGTATTCCTTGCCGACCATGAAGCCTGTGATGTTTTGCAGGAACAGTAATGGGATTCCGCGCTGGTCGCAGAGTTCGATGAAATGAGTCCCTTTAAGCGCGGACTCGCTGAACAGCACGCCGTTGTTGGCGATGATGCCGACGGGGTATCCGTGAATGCGGGCAAAGCCGCAGACGAGAGTGGTGCCGTAACGCGCCTTGAATTCGCGGAACTTGGAACCGTCCACGATGCGGGCGATGATCTCGCGGACGTCGTAGGACTCTTTGAAGGTGCGCGGCAGGACGCCGTACAATTCGTCAGGGTTGTATAAAGGTTCCTCGGGGGGAGCAACTTCCAGCGCGGAAAGATGCGAATGAACATGTCCTCGGGGCAGAGTCTCTACGATGCTGCGAAGAATCTCAATGGCATGATCATCATCCTCGGCGAAATGATCCGCAACACCGCTCTTGCGGGTGTGGACATCCGCGCCGCCCAATTCTTCGGCAGTGACATCCTCGCCCGTGGCGGCTTTGACGAGAGGCGGGCCGCCCAGAAAAATGGTACCCGCGCCTTTGACAATGATGGCTTCATCGCTCATCGCAGGGACGTACGCGCCGCCCGCGGTGCAGCTGCCCATGACGGCAGCGATCTGCGGAATGCGCTTGGCGGACATGCGCGCCTGATTGTAAAAAATGCGTCCAAAGTGATGCGCGTCTGGGAAGACCTCATCTTGCAGCGGCAGATACGCGCCGCCCGAATCGACAAGATACAAACAGGGTAGATGATTTTCCTCGGCGACCTGCTGTGCGCGCAAATGCTTTTTGACGGTCATCGAAAAATACGAACCGCCTTTGACGGTGGCGTCGTTGGCAACGATCATCACTTCGCGGTTGGAAATTCGTCCGATGCCTGTGACGATGCCCGCGCTTGGAGCGGTAAGAGCATCGCTTTCTTTTTCTTTATACATATTCCACGCGGCAAGCGCGGAGAGTTCGAGGAAGGGCGCGCCAGGGTCGAGCAGGCGTTCGATGCGTTCGCGCACGAAGAGCTTGCCCTGTTCTTCATGTCGCTTGCGGTATTTCTCGCCGCCGCCTTCACGGACGAGGGCAAGCCGCTTTTTCAATTCACTCGCGAGGGCGCGGTTGTGTTCTGCATTGGCTTTGAAT
>JAEURE010000142.1 GCA_016789485.1 Anaerolineales bacterium
CCCTCCGCCTTTCAATCGGTCAAGATGACGGCGCAGGATGTTAATCTCATCAATGCGCGCGCCGCATGACAACAATGCAGAAGTAAGCATTTGCAGATCTTTGAGCGGAACACGGGGCACAGTCATCAACGCCGAACCGCCGCCCGAGATCAAGCACACGAGCAAATCATCCTGAGTTAATTGGGAAACAAATTTAATTGCAGCCTTGCCCGCTTGAAGGCTGGTACTGCCGGGAATGGGATGATCCCCTTCCATAACGATAACAGGCTCAACGGTCAGAGGTGAAGCGTATTTAGTAATAACCAGTGAATCGTTGAGCGGAACTTCATCCGCCAGGGCTTGAATCATCGCGCAAGATGCTTTTCCCAACCCCAAGGCAAAAACTTTTTTTTCGACAGGCAAAGGGTGTTCGCGCAGATATTTTTTTACAACCACCCCCGGCTCCACGGCATTAAATGCGTGGGTCAGAGTTTGCGCAACAGAATATCCATTGGGGTGAACCCGCAAAGCGTTTTGAAGAAATTGTTCAGCGGCCAGCAAAATTAGAGGTCATCCCTGCGGCGGCGGTGATGTTCGCTTTTATTACGATACATTGCATCATCTGCCATGCCGATCACTTTTTCAAGAGACACGCCCGGGAAACTGGTCGAAGCCCCTATTGATAGACTCAACTCGGGTTCGCGGTAATATTTGTTGTTCAATGCAACCAGCGCGCGTATCTGCTTAATGTATTCCGCAACCATTGCCTCGTCCGCGTCAGTCAAGACGGCGGCAAATTCATCTCCGCCAATGCGGGCTGTCACATGTTCCTGGCCGAAAGCAGCGGTAATGACCTCTGCTGTACGGCGGATCAATTTATCGCCTGCCTGATGACCAAGAATGTCATTTACACGCTTCAAATAATTAAGATCAAGCACGACAATGCTAATGGGGTCTTTGCGTTGATTTTCGAGTTTAATGATCGTCTCTTCAAAATATGCACGGTTATACAAGCCCGTCATGGCGTCATGCGTGCCAAGATAGCGCAGGTATTCTTCGGCTTTTTTGCGGGAGGTAATATCCTGAATGGATACTAATGCCCAACTGAAATCCTCCTCATGTCCCGGCATGATGCGGAAATCCAATTGAATGTTGATCGGCTCGCCCGCAAGCGAATAATTGATCCCCTCACGCTCATAGACCAGTTTGCCATTCCAAAGATCCACCAACTCCTTCGCAAAGTGAACTTTCATTTCGTCTCGAAAGATCAGATCTAAATTCTGGTTGAGATGCTCCTTGGAAGATGCCCCGAACAACTCAAGCGTTTTCTGGTTGACATTGATCACTTTGATCAAACCTGCAAACTGGCTGACAAGGTCTGGCTGCTTCTCAAGATATTCCTGAAGATTCTCAACCCCCTGCCCGCGAAGCAGGTCGAAATAAGCCTTGATGGCGCTGTAATCCTCTTCCCACAAGGAAATGGGGGAAGACTCAAATAGACTTTGAAATCGTCTTTCGGCGCGCTTTCGAGCAGTGATGTTTTCAACAGTCACCAGCACCCGTTCCCAGGTCGTTTTATACTCCGGCAGTATCCGCCAGTGGAGCAGAATATCGAGCGGATCACCATCCAGCGTGTAGTTGATTCCCTCCCCTGACCAGCTCTCGTCTCCGTTCCAGAGCGCCAGCAATTCCTCGCGGAAGTGATGACGCATCCCATCCCGAAAGACTCGATCCAAATTGGCGGCGAGATCCGTTTTCGTTTTCGCCCCAAGCATGGACACGGTCTTCTCGTTGACGTTCAGGACTTTAATCTGGCGCATGCATTCGTCGACGAAGGATGGATGCTCGTCCAGATAGGATTCCAATGACTCAACCCCTGTTTGACGCAATTCATCAAACAATCCCTTGATTATGCTAAAATCCTGTTCCCAAAGGGAAATTGGCGCATATTCAAACAAGGTAATCAGATACTCCTCACCCGCGGATTGAAACATGGCTCATCCTTTTGCAGTTTAGCATGAATACAAAACGTAGGATGATTATACTTCTCTGGACGTACATCAAGTTTAATTTTCATCGGAAATGACCAGAATAGATCTGCTGGGTTGTCGAGTAAACATTCCAGTCAATGAGCAGCGCGTTTTCCTGAGGAACGATCTCGGAGGGTTTTTCGACGAAGATGATTTCCTTCTCCATCGGGTCCATCCCCAGGGTCGAAAGTGCGTAGCGATAAGCCGCAATCCTTGCCAGATGACCTTTGTTCTCGATGTGCTCGCCAATCCACGGGCCGCAGGGTTCAGTGATGCAATCCTGATTTTGTATGGGCAGTAATACTATGATAGTTTCATAAGAGGCTGGATCCCGCGACAACAATTCCGTTCTGATGAAATCAAGCTGTTTCATGTGGATATTAACAATATTTCGCAAAACGCCGGACTGGGTGCCAAAGGCAGTCATCAAAATGAGAAAGGCGGCTGCCAGGCTGAGTGCAGGAGTCTTCAGAAAAACAAATTTTGACGATAGGTACTCCAATGCATACACGCTGGTAAATATGACAATTCCCGAAAATATCAAATGGAGATGGGGTCGATGGTCAATAATTTCTGAAGGTGAATCTGCAAGGATGAAAGCGGCAGGAAAGCCAATGCACGCAGCAACTGCCAGCCACTTAAAAAGGACTTCCCGCTTTTCCACAAGTACAGCCGTTTTAACCTCATGCCAAATAGAGGCAAAAACCAACCCCAACCACAAAATCATGACCGCAAACGCTGCAATCTTTTCAGTTAAATTACCCAAGGGAGGAGTGTTCTGAAATGGAAATGGAAATGTCCACATCTTGAAAACGCTCCAATACGTCCGCGGATTTATCGCCAGCAAAATCACATCCAACGGACGGCTGGATAATTGAGTGATGCCCTGCTCGCCAACGTCATACCCTGCCCTGCCCTGCGCGGCGAGGTAATCAAGGCCCCATTTGTAGATCAATGCAGAAACCGCAAATGTCACGGCGGATATGAATAGAAATTGAACAATCCTGGTTTTGCTGGCTTTCCAATCAGTCAACGCCAAATAAGAAAGGGGGATCATCGCGAAGAAAGCATAGGTCTGTGTGGATTGCATCGCCAGCATCAAGACAAAAAATACGATTCCCGCCTGTGCATAGCGCGGAAGACGGTTCTTTTCGAAAACAAAGAAATAAAGATAAAAGGCAAGCAGGCTGAACCACATGGACGGCAGGCTGCCGGAAATGAGCATAAAAGAATAGCCCATCAACGCCTGAAAGGAGGTTTGAGAGAAAAAGAAAAGAACCGCAAAAAATGCCGCCCAATCATGCTTTGTCCGCTTTTCTAGAAAAGTCAGCAGAAGCACCGCAATGATCGCGATGGATAAAAAATTAATGAAGCGGATGATCTGAATGCGCGAGGCATCGTACCCCGCAAACACCAAGACCAGCTTCTGAAACACCGCAAACAAGGCTCGCCCGGATCGAAAAAAGAAAGTTGATACAAAACTCGGGAGATCGTACCATTCTCCACCCCCAACGAATTCCCACTCATCCCGCATCAAATAATCAGTGAGAAATGTCGAAGAATACATGAGGTAAAGCATGACAAACAAGGCAATGGCGGACAACCATTTGGGCTTGGAGGAAAACTGGTTCAGATTTTTGATTCCCAACATATTATTTTTCCTAATACATAAATAGCGTATTTCAGTCTCAAAGTATAGCAGACCTTAATGGTCACTTGCGGACATCCTTTATCCCCACCCACTCCCCAGCGGACTTGGGATGTTCCGCCATCACCAACGTACCATTCTCCACCAATTTACCAACCGCCTTCTTCACAACCTCATTCCCCCAGCCGAACAACTTGTTCACATCTCGCAATTGGGCGGCACCGACCATGTTGAAATATAGCTCCAGCAGTTTTGCGCGCGCCTGGGATTCTTTGATAGCGCGTGCCAGCTCGGAGAGGTCAGGATAATGGCGGGTGACGATCTCGTAGATGTGCGCATACTTCCACGCGCCTGCTTGCGCCACGCCGACGGGCAGAATTTTGAAGTCTCGTTGCAATTGCTCCAGCGCTTTATTGAATTCAGAATCCTTCGCATTGGAAAGTTTCGCCATCTTGCGCAAGTCCAAGGTATTCAATGAGCCGTTATCAAGCAGGGTTTCATACACTTGCTTTGAGGCTTGCGTCAAACGTCCCTCGTGATAGGCGATCAGATAATCTTCTTCGGGCGAGCCATAGTTTTCCGAGAGTGCGTAAAAATAAGGCGCGATCTCCAGCGAGATCATCGTGGCTTTGCCGCGTAATATTTTGCCGTAATACCATATCTTCTTATCGAGGGCGTCATCCTTCCAGCCCCATGTGATGTGACCCGGATCATCGTGTTTATCGGCTACGGGACGGTTGCCCGCAACAGCTGTCCACAGTGATGGCAGGTCAATACCTTTGATGGGCCAGAAATACACGAAGCCGCGTGCGTTGACGAAGGTCAATGCCTGGGATGGAGATGAAAGCCTTTTGGCGGGAGGCAGGCCAAAGGTCCGCGTGCGATGCGCACCCAGTTTCTTCAAATCAATTTGAGTCATACGGTAAATTTTAGCGCAAGTAGGATAAAATCAACAGGAAGATGATCACAACCTTTAAAGATATCAGTGAATTAAGTCAATACGCGGCACATTCCTTTATCGGCATCGCAAACAAATCCATCGAAGAGCGCGGGCGTTTCCTGGTCGCGCTTTCCGGCGGCAGTACCCCCATGCGCCTGTATGAATTATTGGGGAATCAATTTCAAAATGATGTGGATTGGAGCCGCGTGCATTTCTTTTGGGGCGATGAACGCTGCGTGCCAGTGGATGATGCGGGCAACAGTTACGGGCAGACGAAAAAAGTTTTGTTCGACAAAATTGGGCAGACGAATATCCACCGCGTCAATTCCGACCTCGCGCCTGATTCTGCCGCGACAGATTATGCGGACACTTTGAAAGTTTTCTCCGAACCTCTGCTCAACTGGCCCAGATTTGACCTTGTCCTGCTGGGCATGGGCGACGATGGACATACAGCATCGTTGTTCCCCAACTCGCCCGTGGACGTGACCTCCCCCACCCTCGCAGTGACAGCCAACTACCAAAACCGCCCCGCCAACCGCGTCACATTGACTCAACTTGTCATCAACGATGCGCGCGAGATCTGGTTTCTGGTAACTGGCAAAAACAAAGCTGAAACGTTGTTGAATGTTCTAGACGGCGCGTACAAGCCCAAGCTGTATCCCGCCCAGCGCATCAAGCCAACAGACGGGAACCTGGTCTGGATGATCGACGAGGAAGCGGCAAGTCTTTTGTAATAGCAGTAAATATAGTCATTGCGAACCGCGTTCTTTGTGGCAAAGCAATCTCCAATATCGTGACGGAGATTGCTCACCGCACTGGCGCGCGGCGCAAGTGTCGTCGGGAAAAGCACCCTCCTCGCAATGACATACACCACCAAAGGAGCTTTACATAATGGAATTAGCATTGATCGGTTTAGGAAAAATGGGATTGAACATGGCGACCCGCCTCGTGCGCGGCGGCCATAAGGTAGTTGGTTACGCCCGTACAAAAGAAAGTGTGGATGCTGCCATCCAAAATGGCGCAGAAGGCGCACACTCTCTGGAAGAAGCAGTCGGCAAGTTGAGCTCTTCCCCAAAAATTGTCTGGGTGATGGTGCCTTCTGGAAAGACCACCACAGAGACCATTGAAAAGGTGTCAGCACTTTTGAATAAAGGCGACATCATCATCGACGGCGGCAACTCGAATTACAAAGAAACCATCGCCCACGCCGCCATGCTCGAAGCCAAAGGTATTGACTTTGTAGACTGCGGAACCAGCGGCGGCATTTGGGGGCTCACCGAAGGCTACAGTCTGATGATCGGCGGAAAGCTTGAAGTCACTGAAAAGCTGCGTCCCATCTTTGAGACTCTCGCTCCAGGCAAAGACCTCGGCTGGGGACGTGTCGGTCCGCACGGCGCAGGTCACTACGTAAAGATGGTTCATAACGGAATCGAATACGGTATGATGCAAGCCTTTGCTGAAGGCTTTGGCATTCTAAAAGCCAAAAAAGAATTTGATATGGACCTCGCGCAGATCTCGCATATCTGGCAGAACGGCAGCGTTGTCCGCTCGTGGCTGCTGGACCTCGCAGCCAACGCCCTCGATGAAGACACCGAGCTGAAAGACATCAAGCCCTGGGTTGCAGACTCCGGCGAAGGCCGCTGGACCGTTTTTGAATCCATCGATCTCGACGTCCCTGCCCCGATCATCACCCTTGCGCTGCAAATGCGTTTCGCCAGCCGCGACGAAGAAAATTATCCCGCCCGCATGTTGGCAGCCCTGCGCAATCAATTCGGCGGCCACGCCATAAAGAAAGCGGAATAGCAAGACAATAGACGCTGAACAGTAGACCGTGGGAAACACTCCATTGTCTATCGTCCATCGTCCACGGTCATTTACCTATGAACACTTTACCCAATAATGGTTTATTAACTACGATCATCATCTTCGGCGCATCCGGCGATCTGACCCAACGCAAGTTGATCCCATCCCTGTTCAACTTATTCCGCAAGCGCCGCACCCCCAGGCACTTCCAGATCGTCGGCTTTGGCGGCACCGCTTTCACCGATGAGCAGTTCCGCGAGCATTTACATACGGGCATGAAGGAATATGCAGGCTACGAATTTACTGATGAAGAGTGGAATATCTTTGCGCCCAATCTGCACTATCTTTCCGGGAAATATACCGAAGCGAACGATTTCAAAAAACTTGCCGAAACGCTTACCAAATTGGAAAACGGCGAAGCCAACCGTCTCTTCTATATGGCACTCCCGCCAACTTTATTCCCAGCCATTATCGATAATCTCGATGCTTCAGGTCAATTGCACGAGAATGGAGCCTGGCGG
>JAEURE010000143.1 GCA_016789485.1 Anaerolineales bacterium
GATATGTTTGATGTCAGCGCCGGGCTGGTCCGTTACCAAATTGTGGAACGTGTAGATGCAAATGAATTCCCTGCCAAGACGGACGGATTTCGATACAACCCACAGACCTATATGGATGTTCTACAACGCAAATCTCCGCCGCACATCCCGCAGGAGGCGGATTACAACGCTGTTCTAACCAAATACAACATACTGCAACGCGTGGCAAGAAATGAAATCGACGAGGTGTGGATATTTGGATTCCCACATGCCGGTTTTTACGAATCCACCATGGGCGGACCGGATGCTTTCTGGTGCAATGCGCCTCCACTCAAGAATACTTCCGCCAGCAAACGCCGCTTTGTCGTCATGGGCTTTTCCTATGAACGCTATGTCGGCGAAATGGAGGAGGCATACGGTCATCGTGCAGAATCGATCATGGAGAAAACCTTTGCCAAATTAACGGGCGAAGCAAATTTGTGGAAGCGTTTTATTCAGCATGAGAAGATCGCGCCGGGCAAAGCGGCCTGCGGCAACATCCATTTTGCGCCCAACAGCCGGCAGGATTACGATTGGAATAACACCACCCCGGTAAAAAGCGAATGCTACGACTGGCAATTGAATTTTCCAAACTTCAAAGGGGACGTTCGCATCGTCAACGCAACAGAATGGGGCGAAGGCGATATCCGCGCTCACCACAAATGGTGGTTCAACCACTTCCCGCGCGTGGCGGGAAGAAAAAACGGCATTCATAACAATTGGTGGCAATACATAGCAGCGCCGCAAAAAGTGATCATCTAAAGGGGCTATAACTTCGCGCCAGAAGCTGGTGCGAAGTTATTTAACAACAAAAATGAAAAGAAAATTTGATTATGACCTTTTTGTAAGGAAGAACAGAGTGAATCGGTCATAAAATAACATCAGTAATCATGATTAATTTGTACGTCGCTTTAATTTATCTGTGCGCCGCAATACCATATGCCTGGCTGGGGTTGTATGCCTGGCGCAAGCGGCCGGCAGTGGCAGTGATTCCATTTGCATGGTCCATGCTTGCCATATCATTTTGGGCTTTCACCTACAGCCTTGAAATCTTTTCCCTGGATCTGCAGACCAAATTATCTGTTGTGAATATCGAATATATCGGCATTGTTTCACTGCCTGTGTGTCTGACTTTCTTTGCCCTTGAGTTCACAGGCAAAAGCCATCTACTCACAACACGCACGAAATTCCTGCTATGGAGCCTTCCTCTCGCAACCCTGGTTCTCGTTTGGACAAACAATTTCCACCATTTAATGTGGGACATGGAGACCATCTCCACTGTCGGCGGGCTCGTTTTGCTGGATGTTCAATTTAGGCCATTCTTCTGGATACATGTCCTGTATTCCTACATCCTTGTGACATATGCCAGCATTCTGCTTGTCATCGAATTAATGCAAAGGCCGAGTATCTACCGCATTCAAATAAGTTTTATCCTCCTAGGTATGATCGTTCCAGCCATCGGGAGCTTGATTTTTGCCGCCGGGGTTAATCCAATCAAAAACCTTGATCCTACGCCGCTATTCTTTTTACCGACTGCGCTGGGGCTCTCCTGGGCAATCAGCAAATATCGCCTGCTTGAAGTGCTGCCGCCTGAACATCTGACCGTATTAAAGACCATGAAAGACGGCGTGATTGTTTTGAATCCGCAACAGAGAATTTCTTATATCAACCCGATCGCAGGACTGTTACTCAACTGCACGGAGAACGAAGCGCTCGGGCAGCCTCTCGCTCATATCTCGGGACAATATGCCGAAAAGCTTTCCCCCTACTTAATAGCCGGGGTGGAAAATCGGGCTGAGATCACCGTTCAAGAGGGCAATCAGGCAAAAGTTTTTGAATTGACCGTTTCTCCAGTCTCCGCATTGGAAAATTCAAAGAAACAAATCCAGGTCATCCCGGATATCATGATCATCCTGCACGATATTACAACGCGCAAAGAGGTGGAAGTGGCGCGTGCCCGCCGCGAGTCGATCATGTCTGCCATCAGTCTGACAGCGGAACAATTCCTAAAGGAATCGTCATGGGAACATAATGTCCCGGCAGTGCTGGATACGATCGGGCAGGCTGCGCATGTCAGCCATGTATATGTGGTGATGAATTATAGAGGTGCGGATGATGCCATTCATTCCAGCCTGTGCTATGAATGGGCAGATCCACGGGTGCCCTCGCAGATAAAAAATCCATTATTGCAGCATGTTCCTCTGCGCAAAGCGGGGCTTGAGAGATGGGAAAATTACCTTTCACGCGGTCTCCCCCTTTTCGGGGTAACCAGTGATTTTCCACAGGAAGAACAGGAACTCTTAAAACATTTGGGAAGCCTGGCTGTGGCTGTTGCGCCCATCTATGTGGATTCGCAATGGTGGGGCTTCATCATGTTCGATGATTGTTTCACGGAACGCGTGTGGAACAGCGTCGAATTGGAGGCGCTTCAAACGACAGCAAACATCTTTGGCTCGGCAGAATCCCGCGCACGCGCTGAACAAAAACTGCTTCGTAGACAGTACGCTCTTAACCTGCTGCATGAACTGGTGAGCATCTCCCTGAAATCAAGGGATATAAAAGACATGGCGCAGATTGTTGTGGAAAGGCTCGGTGCTTTGATTCGTGCAGACGGCTGCTTTCTCACTTTATGGGACGATGTCAATCAGCGCACCATCCCGCTTGCAGCATATGGCCCGTTCGCTGAAACATACTCGAAGATCGAAGTAAAACCCAGTGAACGCACCTTTACCGAGACGGCATTATCGCACGGTACGACCCTGGTGATCGAGGATACCCAATCTACCGCCTATGCTGACCAGCGTTTAATCAGCCAGTTCCCATCACGTTCCGTGCTGGTTCTCCCCTTGATCGCCAAACAGAAAAAACTGGGGGGGATTTTGATTGCCTTTAATACCCTGCATGCCTTCCAACTGGAAGAAATTCAAATCTGTGAACAAGCCGCAGACTTGATTGCGCTGGCGTTGGAAAAATTCAACGCAGTGGAACAGGCTCAACGCAGGGCAGAGACGTCTGAGTCTTTGAGAAAAGCCAGCGTGGCCGTCACAGAAATGCGTGATCTGGACGAAGCGGTCAATCAAATTTTGGAACAACTACTTCAAGTGGTGCCGTATGACAGCGCCTCTGTTCAAATATTGGAAGGGAATGAGTTGCATATCATCGGCGGACACGGCTGGAACAACATGGCGGATGTGATCGGACTGCGGTTTCCGGTCCCGGGCGATAACCCCAACAGTGTAGTCATAGAAACCGGTAAACCTTACTGCCTTCCAGAAACGTGGAAAATATATAAAAAATTCAATGAACCGCCGCATGACCACATCCGCTCGTGGCTGGGTGTGCCGTTGATATTCCAGGAAAAAACCATTGGCTTGCTTGCCATTGACAGTTCAGAACCTAATGATTTTTCAGATGACGATATTGAGGTTGCCGCGGAATTTGCGAACCAGGTCGCGGTTGTGCTTGAAAATGCGCGCTTGTTTAAAGAAACCCAAACCCAAGCCATCACCGATGCATTGACTGGAATCTATAACCGCCGCGGATTATTACAGCTTGGGGAGTTCGAACTCTTGCGCGCCCGCCGCATCGAACGTCCCTTCTGCGCCATGATCTTTGACATTGACCACTTTAAAAGAGTCAACGACCACTACGGACATAAAATTGGAGATCAAGTTCTGCACAGCCTTGCGGAACGATGCAAAAAAACATTACGTTCCATTGACCTGATCGGCAGGTATGGCGGCGAGGAATTTGTCATCCTTCTTCCGGAAACCAATCTCGAATCAGCCAGGCGGGTTGCAGAACGGCTGCGCCAGTTTATTATGAACGAGCCGTTTCCAACAGACGCTGGCGCACTGCGCATCACGGTCAGCATTGGCCTTGCAGAGGCAAAAGACACAGACAGCCTGCACACCTTAATTGAACATGCCGATGTCGCTCTTTACAAAGCCAAGGAAGCCGGACGCAACCGCGTCATGCTGGATGAATTGACCTGACCTAACCGTTCAGCCAGATTTGATATAAACCCAATTTCCCATTTTCTCCATCGGATAAAAAACTTTCGCTCAGACTCATTTCAACCTGCTCAGCCAGCCCAAGCAACTCCTCCACTGAAAATTGATGCGCGTACCGCAGCCCTTCCCCCCCGCTGCGCCAATCCAATAAATAATCCCCTTCATCCACATCTTCGTCTGAAAGCCCCGCCTTGTTCCACGGCTGGATTCGAGCTTTCAATTTTTCGCTGTTCAAGAACTGCCAGTTGGACAAGATGAATCTCCCGCCTGGTTTCAATAATTTCTTCACTGTCCGTAAAATATCCAAACGGATTTCGTTCGATGGGATATGATGCAGCGTGGCAAACATCGTCACCACAGACCACGGGCCGCTGACCGCCAAAAGCTGATCGCTGAAAACTGAAAGTTTCGCCAGATCAACCTCCCGAAATTCCACCCCAGGCTTAGATTCTGCATTTCGAAGCAGAGGCAGGCTAAAATCCACACCAAGAAGCGGAGCCTTGTGACCGCGCCGAAGCAACTCGTGGAGAAAATGCCCGTTACCGCATCCCAAATCCAAAACGGAATCATCCGCTTGAATAATTTCAAGGATTTTATTCACTCCGGGCTGCAAGCGCTGCCGCGTGGCGGAAAAAGAGTCGCCGAAGCGGTCATAAAATTCCCTGTTGATTGCAAGCAGGCGTTCGGCGGTGACAGAATTCATAACATTATTATACTTCGGGCACTTTACCCTTCGATTACTTTACAACTTCAGGTACTTTGCTCATTCGGGCGTTACATAACGGTATAATCTCGGTATGTTATCGGTACAGGAAATTACGAAACTTTCTGAAGAGTTTGAGACGAAGACCCCGCAAGAGATCATCCAATGGGCGGCGGATACATTTTGGCCTGAGATCGCCATGAGCTCGTCTTTCCAAACCCAATCCATGCCGCTGCTGCACATGGTAACCTCGCTTAATCGCAGCATTCCCGTTTTTTTCATTGACACGGGTTATCACTTTTGGGAAACGTTGATGTTCCGCGAGAAAATTGCTTCGGAGTGGAAGATCAACGTGATCGATTTGTATCGCGACCATCGCTGGGATGTATTCGCAAAGCAGAATATCCGCAGTCTGCCGCTGGAAGACCCGAACCTGTGCTGTTACCTACACAAGGTTCAACCGATGCAAAAAGCATTGAAAGATATCAAAGCGTGGATCAGCGGCATCCGTCGTGACCAAACCTCGGTGCGGGCGCACGCAAAGATTTTGGAACTGCAGGAAAATGGTTTGCTGAAGATCAATCCGCTGTTGAATTGGAAAAAGTCGGACGTGCAGGAATACATGGAAGAATATAATCTGCCAGCTCATCCGCTTTACGAAAAGGGATACAAAAGCGTTGGCTGTGCTCCCTGCACGGTCGCCATCGGCATCAATGATGATGAACGCGCGGGCCGCTGGGCTGGCAGAGGCAAGGTGGAATGCGGTCTGCACACTGACATGTTCAGTAAAAAGGATATTGCGGATGTGCAGAATGAATTTCACCTGGATGTAACGAAGGTTAAATAAGTGGATCTCTCCGAACGACGAAAACACTGGAAAAAGATCAATACGCTCACGCCTCAAAAGCTGGCGTTGGCTCATCATGTATTGGATGAGATTCGCGAAGGCAGTGACGTGATGAAAGCCTTGCGCAGTCATCCGTTGGACGAAGGCGGTTATCTTACCAAAGCCGCGCTGGTCGCCGCATACAACCAAATGGTGGAAGCTGGCACGATCCACCCTGACAAGGTTCTGCTGGAGCGCATCCGCATGAAACCCATGCGGACTCTTTCCGGCGTCACAACCGTGACGGTGCTGACCAAGCCTTATCCCTGCCCCGGAAAATGTATCTTCTGTCCCACCGACGTTCGCATGCCAAAGAGTTACCTCCCTGATGAACCTGGCGCCATGCGCGCGCTGGAACATCAATTTGACCCATACGAGCAAGTTCACAACCGCATCCGTGCGTTGACAAATCTCGGCCACCCCACAGACAAAATTGAGTTGCTCATCCTCGGCGGGACCTGGTCCTCCTATCGGCGCGATTATCAGGAATGGTTTGTCAAACGCTGCTTCGACGCAATGAACAAGATCAACGAAGAAATATATCGGAAAGAACCCAGCGAAAAGAACGCCGTCGGCACATTTAACATTGCCGAAGCACACACCATCAATGAAACCGCATCCCATCGCAACGTGGGTCTCGTCATCGAAACCCGCCCCGACGAGATCAATCCCGATGAAATAAAATGGCTGCGTCATCTCGGCGTGACCAAAGTGCAAATGGGCGCGCAAAGTTTTGACGACCACATATTGGATATCAACAAAC
Source organism: Anaerolineales bacterium (assembly GCA_016789485.1). Taxonomy (GTDB): domain Bacteria; phylum Chloroflexota; class Anaerolineae; order Anaerolineales; family Villigracilaceae; genus Villigracilis. Next base: position 6,384 of record JAEURE010000143.1, read on the forward strand.
GTGGGCATGATGTCGAGTCCACGCGCCAAGCCACAGCCCTGCTACGTGCCGCTGGATTTAAAATTGTCCTGCATTGGATGCCCAATCTGCTCGGCGCAACCCCGCAAAGCGACCGCGAAGACTTCAAAAAATTATGGGAAGATTTCTGCCCTGATGAAATAAAAATCTATCCAAATCAATTGCTGGTAAATGCCGAGCTATACGAATACTGGCAGCGCGGCGAGTTCCATCCCTACAGCATGGACGATCTCGTCAATCTGCTCGTGGACATCAAACCCACCATCCCCCGCTATTGCCGTGTCAACCGCGTCATCCGCGATATTCCGGGCAACAACGTTGTCGAAGGAAATACCCGCACCAGTCTGCGGCAGGATATTCAACAGATCATGAAAGAGCGCGGCACACGCTGTCAGTGCATTCGCTGCCGCGAAGTAAAAGGCAAAAGTGTAGACTCCGCCAGTCTGCGCCTCGATGACCAAACCT
>JAEURE010000144.1 GCA_016789485.1 Anaerolineales bacterium
TATGGCGGAGTCTTTGCGCGGACATTTGAGTCAGCCGTCGAATGCGGTCAAGGCTCATTTTGTAGTGCCCGCTCCACGTCAGGAAACTGAGGCGTTTTTAGCGGCGTTGAAAAAGATCATTGAAGAGAATCAGGTTGAGGTGTTGATTCCGACCTGTGAGGAAGTTTTCCACATCGCAAAGGGTTTGGGGGAATTGCCATGCCGCGTCTTCACCGAGCCGCTTAAAAATTTGGATGTTTATCATAACAAGTGGAAGTTCGTGATCAATGCGTTGGATAATCATTTGCGTGTGCCTGAAACGATGTTGGTGCAGCACGAAGATGACCTGTTACATTCGTACGCTCAGTGGCGCGGCGTGGTGCTCAAACCGGTCTATTCCCGCTTCGCTTCGCGGACCTTGATCCTGCCCTCGCTTCAGCAGGCTTTGTCCACGCTGAAATTTGACTCGCCGTGGATCGCGCAGGAGTTCATCCCCGGGCAACAGTTTTGCAGTTACTCCGTCTGCCAGAATGGACGGATAACGGCACATGCGGTCTACCCGACGGTCTTTACGGCAGGGCAGGGTGCAACCGTGGCGTTTCAGTCTGTGCAACATGCGGCCATCTTCGAATGGGTGCGCACCTTTGTGGAGCGGTTCCATGTGACGGGACAGATGGCCTTCGATTTTATTCAGTCGCCGGATGGAAAAGTGCATGCATTGGAGTGCAATCCGCGCGCCACGAGCGGTTTGCATTTGCTCACACCCAACCCGCAATTTGTGGAATCGTTTTTGAATCACGATATGCCCTGCGTGACGCCGTACGCGAACACTTCACGCATGTTGGGTACGGCGATGTTGGCCTATGGTTTGCCTGCTTCGATCACACATGGAAATTTCCGCGCGTGGCTGAACACCTTCCTGCACAGCGATGATGTGCTTCTTGATTACCATGACCTGTTGCCATTTCTGCTTCAACTGCGCAGCATCCTTGCGTATATGAATTTGGGACGAAGGAAGGGGATTACTGCATTGCAGGCATCCACCTTCGATATTGAGTGGAATGGGGAATCATAATCTTCGACCCTGGCATGTGGTGGATGCAGGTTCGGGAACTCCGATCGTATTTTTGCACAACGGCGGGGGGACGTCTCTGAATTGGGCCTATCAACTCGATCATTTTTCTTCCAGCTACCGAGTCATCGCTCCCGACCTACCCGGGTTTGGTCTCTCACCCAGGCCTGCCGCGCCGCTGACTCTGGATTTTTATGTGCAGGGCCTGGCGGACTTGCTCGAGGCTTTGAACGTTTCCAACCCCATCCTGGCCGGAAATTGTATCGGCTCGTCAATCGCACTGGAGTTTGCGTTACGCCAGCCTGATAAAGTGAAGGCTCTGGTGTTGTTCAACGTGTGCGGCGGCCTGCCCATGCTGAATTCGCGATTGAGATTCTGGGCTGGCTTGCGTCCTGCCACTTCCCTGGGCAGGCGGTTTCATCAATTCATGATCGATGCCGCGGGTCACCCCGCGTTGCATCGCTTGAACGCTTCCCTGCTGTATGCAGGCAGTGAGCCGCTATTACACCCGGACTTGCAGCAATTCGCTGAACAACAACGCCTCGAGCCTGCCTTACGGGCGTCACTGTATTGGCTGGCCATGGGGTTGGATAGCTTCGGCATTTTCACCCAAGTGCGAGAAAAACCCTGCCAATTTCCGCCCGTCCTGTTGGGATGGGGGCAACAAAATCAGGTACTGAATGTCCGTTGGGCAGATGTCATTGCCGGGTGGCTGAAGCCCGACCGATTTTGGTTGTTGGAGAACACCGGTCACATGCCCATGTACGAGCAGCCGGAACAGGTCAATGCGATGCTGGGTGAATTTTTTCAGGAGGTTGTTCTCGTTTGAGATTGAGTAGACGTATAATGGTAAAAGATATAAGGCGTTATACAGCAATTTGGTTGTAGGAAGGATTATTGGGCAGTTCCCTTGCATCCCATAGGATGAATATGTTTACGGTCAAAGAAAAACTTCCAGATTTTTGGAATCTATCTCAAAAGACCGCATTTGCCTTGCGGGCGGGAAAATTTCCTGACTGGAAGCCATTAATTCAACAAATAAAACCGCTTCTGGATGAAAGTTTTATTGAAAGCATGGATAAGGTTATCTCTGGGTGGAGAAAAATTGCAACTCTGCATGATGGACAGACTGCATTTCATACTTTACTTGTACTTTCTCTATGTCTAAATTTACCCGAATACACTCTGTCAGACGAACAAACTTGTATGGAAATCGAATGGGCAGCGGTTTTGCATGACTTAGATAAAAATCTTACCAGAAGCGATCCCGCTCACCCGTTTCGCTCAGCAGCAGTTGTTTCGCGAATTATGCCCGAATTAGGTTTTGAACTTTTACCGAACATCGGTGATACTGATTTAGAAACATGGTCAAATTTGGTGATGTCTGCTCAACGTCCAGATGGTGAAAAAATGATTCATGACCATTCTTCGTTGAGGGAAATCATTGATGGAGTATACAAATGTTGGGGCAAGGACAGTTCGGCGGCTCGTGTCCTAAAAGCAGTATTGCTCCACCAATCTTTACCCACGGTGAAAGAATGGAACAATGCAGTTTTACTCACCGATGAGGAACTCTCTTACACCCTTACATTGAGTGATATGAAGGTTCTTGGTACTCTCATGCTTGCAGACTCAGACTCGTGGAATATTTTCTCTGAAGTCCGCACATCTTATCTGTATGAATTACGAGCAAGCACCGCAGAAACCCGCAGTAGAATTCAGAGTGTGGTTAAATTAGGCGAGTCTTCTAGCAAATAAATCTAACAAAGTGTGCGCAAATCCCAAGTATTTTCTACGCTTGAGCCTTTAGTTGGACGGCTTTGCCATTTCTGCCTCAGCGTAAATAAACAGATCGGAACGCCCATGGACATGCAGAACATCCCCTTCGGCGCGACGGATTGGTCGCAGATACTTCCCACAGAGCATAAGGGTGAAACAGGTATAGAATATTGGCGCACGCAGCAATTTGACGAAGTTCGCGTGCGCATGGTGGAGTACAGTCCCGGCTATTTGGCAGATCATTGGTGTACGAAGGGTCATATCCTGTTATGCCTGGAAGGTGAACTCCATACCGAGCTTGCCGATGGCAGAAAGTTCGTGCTGACTCCCGGGATCAGCTATCAGGTGGCGGATGGGGCGGAGCCGCATCGTTCCTATACGTTGACCGGGGCTAAACTTTTCATTGTTGACTAGGGCGGAACATTGCGCTCTGCAAGTATCGCTTTTTCAAATATGACCCGTGTAGGTGAAATTAAGTAAACCGATTGAAAGGTGAATCCAACATGGGGAATTTTATAATTCGGTATCTGCAGGGTCGGTTCGTTAGCCGCCCGGGTTCGCGCAACCGATATGCGCAAGGAGAAATAATATGCCAAATCCATTCGAAGATGAAGATCAAACATTCGTAGTGGTCGTCAATGAGGAGGGACAGTATTCGGTCTGGCCAGAAGGCCGCGAGATTCCCGCCGGGTTCAAGAGCACCGGCAAGCGCGGCAAGAAGAGGGAATGCCTCGACAATATCGAAGAGAACTGGACGGATATGCGTCCGCCGAGTCTTCGGAAAAAAAAGGCCCAGAAAAATGGGGAAGAAGAATAACCAAAGCGATATAGTAATCTGAGAATCAAAGCCGCCCCCGAAACTTCAGGAGGCGGTTTTGATTCTCATGGGGAATGCCCCACTCAATCCAGGCTGGGCGTATAATTCAACACAGCCAAGCAGATACGAGGAGCAATCTTATGAATCGCGATGAGCAGGAAGACACCACCATTTACAAAGTAGTCGTCAATCACGAAGAGCAATATTCCATCTGGCCCGCCGACCGTGAACTTCCGCTCGGATGGAGGGAAGCCGGGAAATCTGGTTTGAAGGCTGAATGCCTGGCATATATCGAAGAGGTTTGGACGGACATGCGTCCGTTGAGCCTGCGGAAGAAGATGGAAGAAATGGAGAAAAATCAAGGAGAGGAGGAAGGATAGCCGAAGCAGGATTGCGGGTATGAAAAAATCCGTCTCCACCGATCTCACACTTGCCAATATTGCCACGGTCATGGAAGTCCTGGCCGAGTCTTCCGGCAGGTTGGACGTGTTGCGCAAGGCGGTGCCTGCCGAAAAAATTCATCAACCGCTGGGCAAAGGCGAGCGGACTCCCATTGAAGTGTTGGCGCACATGCTCAACGTCGAGGCGCGCTCATCCGAGATGATCTATCAGGCTTTGCTGGTGGATGAACCGTTCTTTGCAGATATTCATCCCGAACGCGATTGGGGCAAACTCCTGCGGTTTGATCTGTTGGAGTTTTCGGAATTGCTGCGTATTTCAAGATCCGCCGCAAGGTGCTATTGTGCGTGCTTTCAGGGTTGACCGAGGCCCAATGGGGCAGGACAATTCAGGAGGTGGGAAAGAAGCGCAAAGAATCCGTCTACTGGCGGGCGCGTACCATCGTCTTGCATGAGTTGGATCATTTGGGGGATCTGGAAGGGAAGTTGCTCAAAAAATAAGCGGAGACTTTATTGTGAATATTGAATTTATTGAAATGGGGAATGTATCTGAGACGCAAACAGTGGCACTTAATCGTCTGCGGGCGGTTGTGTATCCGCCGGAGGTATTGGCCACGCTTCCTGGAATCTCTTTTTCATGGGCGTCCGCGCAATGGTCCGTTTTTGTGTGGGATCAGGATGATCTGATTGCACGCGTGGGGTTGGTCGTGCGGGAGATCGTTGATAATGGAGTTGCAAAGAAAATTGGCGGTATTGGCGGTGTAATGACGCATCCAAATAGACAGGGACAGGGACTCGCCAGCCTGGCAATGCGTGAAGCTTCCAGGCATTTCATTGAAGACCTGGATGGTTCGTATGCGCTTCTATTTTGTCGTCTGCATCTTGTCGAGTTTTATAAGCGGTTGAATTGGAAATCTTTTCATGGGCAGGTCTTTGTCGAGCAGCCGCAAGGCAAAATTGAGTTTTCGGCCAACGGCGCAATGGTTCTGGATGTGAAAGAGGAAGCACCCGTGCAAGGTGTGTTGGACCTTAATGGCTTGCCATGGTAAATGTAGTGAGATTTAAAAAAACAGTGCAAGGACATGTCCTTGCACTGTTTTGATTCTGTGAAGGGCTGTTATTTGCGGCGACGCGCGATGATCGAATAGATAGCCAGCCCAAGTGCAAAAAGAGTTGCGACCCAGGCGGCATTCGCCACAAGCGGAACGTCTGCTTGTTTGAGCGAGATCCCAGCGAAGGACCAAACCAACACGAAGACGTAGCCGCTGTCCCTGCGTGTAACTGTGATGAGTACGCCAAGCACGGTAGCAATGACGATCATGGTGACCGCCCAGGTCTGCGGCGCGATGCCCAGGATGAATTGTGTTGAACGGACAGGTGCGTACAGAGGCTTCTTACTGTTAATTCCTATTAGGGCAGGTGAATCCTGCTACAATCCGCCTGGTTTGTTCAAAGGATATATGCCTGCAAAACACAACCCGGTCATCAAACTCTTTTGGAGTATTCACCTCAAACTATATCAGTGGAGTTCTGGCCGCATTGGCAGCACCATTCGCGGATTACCCATTCTACTGCTGACCACCAAAGGCAAAATCACAGGTCAACTGCGTACCAAGGCTCTGATGTACTTGCCTTACAAAAACAACTTTGTTGTAATTGCCTCGAACCTTGGCAAAGACAATCACCCTGCCTGGTGGCTTAATATACTGGCAGAACCAAAAGCAAGCGTGCAGATCGGAAGTTCACACATTTCCGTTCATGCCCGCGAAGCGCAAGAGGATGAACGTGAAGGCATTTGGCAGATGCTCGCTGAAAAGACATCTGATTATGAGCAATATCGTTCATGGACGTCACGACGTATTCCACTGGTGATATTGGAACGGCAATAACCACTTCATTCTGCTAAAATCTTTCCACTCGATATACATAATACTGGATAAAAGGAAATCATCATGACGCAAACGTACGACGCCATCATTATCGGCGCAGGTGTAATGGGGGCAAGTATCGCCTTTCACCTCGCCGAACGCGGACTCAAAACCGTCATCCTTGAGCGCACTGTCAGTGCAGCGGGCGCCACCGGTCACTCCAGCGGACTCGTCCGCATGCACTATGATCTTGCCGCCGAATCTCACCTGACCTTTACAAGTTACAAAAACTATTTCAGCGTTTGGAGAGAGCGTGTCGGCGGGGAATGCGGCTTTCAACAGACCGGCTTTCTGCAAATTGCCAAACGCGAGCATGAAGAAAAACTGCGCGGCAATGTTTCCAACCAGCAAAGAATCGGCATCAATACCTCGGTCATTTCTGCGGCGGAAGTGAGAAAACTTTTTCCGGATTTGCTCACCGAGCATTTTGACTTTGCCGCCTATGAACCGGATTCGGGCTATGCGGATGCGACGCTTACCACCAACGCTTTTCTTGATTCTGCAAAACGAAACGGTGCTACGCTGATGCAGAATTGCGAAGTGACTGCCATTCACACGAGTGGCGGAAACGTGACCGGCGTGAACACGACCAAAGGCGACTTCGCAAGCCCGATCGTTGTTAATGCGGCGGGACCTTGGGCAAAGCATGTTGCGGGCCTGGCAGGTATCGACGTCCCGCTTGTCACATGGACTCATGATGTGGCCTTCCTGCATCGCCCACCCACGCTGGGCAAGTTCCCTGCTGTAATCGATGATGTTATCAACTGTTACTTCCGTCCCGAAGGCAGTGCATTGATCCTGGCTGCCGGTGAAGATGAATCTCTGCGCGGTGAAGCGCCTGACGCCGAAGACCAAACACCTACACCAACCTTCCTTGATAAACTCA
>JAEURE010000145.1 GCA_016789485.1 Anaerolineales bacterium
CACCGCTGCTATCGCAACCTCGGTTGCTGAGCTCGGCGTCTCTACCGTTGGCACGCGCTTCTTTGGCATCACCCGCGCCGTCTTCCGCTACCTCGAACGCCTCGTCTCGCACGATGTCACTTTTCGATTGCTCGCCAAACTGCGCGTTTGGTTCTACGAAAAACTCGAACCCCTCGCCCCCGCCCGCCTGATGAACTTCCGCGCAGGCGACCTGCTTGCCCGTATCATCGGCGATGTGGAAACGCTGGAAAATTTCTACGTCCGCGTCGTTTCGCCCCCGTTGACCGCCATCGTCGTTGGACTCTTCACCGCCATATTTCTCGCTTCTTTTTACCCGCTGCTTGCTCCTGTCTTCCTGACCTTTTACCTCAGCCTCGGCTTGCTCCTGCCCATCCTCGCACAGACGACCAGCCGCAAATCCGCCGAGCAGACCATCTCTCTGCGTGCCGATTTGCAAACTAATCTCGTGGATGGCATTCAAGGCATGGCAGACCTGATCGCCTATGGCCGCGCCGATGAACGCCTCACTCAAATCGCCACAAACGCAAACGACTACGGAAACGCCCAACGCCGCATGGCGCGTGTGACGAGCATCCATTCCGCACTTGGTACATTGCTCACCCAACTTGGCATGTGGTCTGTGCTCTTTCTGACCATCCCACAAGTTATCAATGGCAACATCGCTGGTCCAATGCTGGCCTCATTGACCTTGCTGACTCTCGCCTCCTTTGAAGCTGTCATCCCGCTGCCTCTTGCCGCCCAAATGTGGAATTCTGCGCGTGAAGCGGCGAGACGATTGTTTGAGGTGGTGGATACAGAGCCAGAGATCAGTGATCAGTTACAAGTAACCAGTGAACAGCCTAAAATTACGGATCACGAGTTACGAATCACTAACTTATCTTTCACCTACCCTGCACAATTCACGTCCGCCCTGCAACATGTAACCTTCAACCTTCAACCTGAAACCTCCATTGCCATCGTCGGTCCGAGCGGAGCGGGGAAGAGTACCATTGCAAATCTGCTGCTACGATTCTGGGAGTACGAAGTTGGAGAAATCCGTTTGGGCGGAGAATCGCTCAAAGCACTGAATCAGGATGAAGTCAGAGCAAGAAGCGGGTACGTTTCGCAAAATACCTATTTCTTCAACACATCTATCTATGAGAATTTGAGATTTGCGCGCAAGAAAGTCACACGCGAAGAAGTGGAAGCGGCGTGCAAATCCGCACAGATACACGATTTCATCATGAGCCTGCCCAACGGCTACAACACCATGATCGGTGAACAAGGCTTGAGGCTTTCCGGCGGTGAACGCCAACGGCTGGCGATTGCGCGCGCACTGATCAAAGATGCGCCAATTTTGATCCTCGATGAACCCACCGCCAACCTCGACCCACTGACCGAAAAACAGATGCTTGAAACCTTATTCGATGTAATGAAACGTAAGACTTCACTGCTCATTACGCATCGATTAATGGGTCTCGAGAATGTGGATAAAATCCTCGTGATGAATCACGGACAGATCATTGAAAGTGGCACGCACGCCGAACTCGCGGGCAGGGATAGTTTTTATCGTTACTTGCTGGATTTACAAAATCGTATACTCAACGACGAAACCGAATGACCAGTTGCTTGCATCACGCTATTGGAAGTGCTATAATTCGCCTATCTCCCCTGATATTTGATAACTCAACTTTGTAGAAAACCTGCACAGACCAATATGTGTTTGGAAACTTGTAACGAGAACCTTGACTGAACTCCCAACTTCACGAACATCCTAAGGAAAATCGCCAGCCTGCCACCAGGGGGAGCTGGTTAGTTTTGCATTCATATCCCAATTTCCCAAGAGAATAAAAAAATGAAAATACTTGAACTAGAGAACGAACCGCTTTCAAAATTGCGCGCAATGGCGAAGAATTTCAATATACCGAATTTCAACCGCCTGAAAAAAGAAACCCTCGCCATGCTAATCCGCGAGGCGGAAGCGCAAAAGGAAGGTATTGAACTGCGCGGCGGTATCCTTGAAATAAAGAGCGAAGGGATAGGCTTCCTGCGAGCCACCAATTATCGAATTAGCGATCAGGATGTGTACGTCTCGCAGGCGCAATTAAGGAAGTATGATCTGCGTGCAGGGGATCTTGTAATCGGGCAGGTACGCCCTCCTCGGGAAAGTGAAAGGCATTTCGGTTTGCTCAAAGTGGAATCGGTCAACGGCCTGGAACCAGAAGTTGGCGTCCGCAGGGTGGTTTTTGAAAATCTCACCCCTATTTTTCCAGAAGTACGTTTTGATCTTGAAACCGACCAGGCGACTTTAGCTCCACGCTTAATTAACTTGATTGCACCCATCGGCAGAGGTCAGCGCGGATTGATCGTTTCTCCCCCCAAGGCGGGCAAAACCACAATTCTCAAGCAAATTGCGAACTCAATTTCAACCAAATATCCCGACGTACATTTAATTATTGCACTAATCGGCGAGCGCCCCGAGGAAGTGACCGATATGGACCGCTCCGTGGATGCGGAAGTAGTTGCCTCCACGTTCGATGAACCAGTCACCTCCCATGTCCGCACTGCGGAATTGGCATTAGAACGCGCTAAGCGTTTGGTGGAGATCGGGCGCCATGTGGTAATCTTAATGGACTCAATTACCCGCCTCGCCCGCGCCTATAACCTGGTCGTCAATCCCTCAGGCCGTACTCTCTCCGGCGGTATGGATCCCTCCGCGTTGTACCCGCCCAAGCGATTCTTTGGCGCGGCGCGTAATGTGGAAGACGGCGGCTCGCTCACCATCATTGCCACCTGCCTTGTGGATACAGGCTCCCGTCTCGATGATGTTGTCTATGAAGAATTCAAAGGTACCGGCAACATGGAGCTTCATCTCTCCCGCAAGCTTCAGGAACGCCGCACCTTCCCCGCCGTGGATATTGAACGCTCTTCCACCCGCCGCGATGATCTGCTGCTCGGACCAGACCTCCTCCAGCGAGTTTGGCTGATGCGCCGCATGTTCATTCAAATGACCTCCCCACCGCCGCAAGGCGCTGGCATGGATAATTCCGTTGCCACTGAAGCAATAATCACCCGCATGGAAAAATCCAAAAATAATCTAGAGTTTCTTGAAAATCTCACAAGGGATGCCTAATATTCGACCGCTTTCTTAAGACATTTCCATAAAAAGCGGTAAACAAAAAATGAAACCTTTTCTTGAAAAAATTCGCGCCTCCTTCTCTGCTTTGGGTCAACGGTTTAAACGCCAGCCCAAGGCTCAGGAAGATGCGCCAGCCGTCAGTGAACTCAACGCAAAACCCAAAGCGGATCGATTCGCAATTGTCAGCTGGGTTGTGACTATTTTCATTGTTGCTGCTTTATTGGGTTCAACACTTTATTACAAAAGCACGCTCCCGCCCAAGATAGTTACAGTTGCGCAGCCTACCAACTCACCAGACACTACCGGCGCGGGGCAGCCTCCCCAAGTTGGTGAATCAGTTGCGAGCGCAGACGGAAGCGTTCTTCCATCCATCATCCGCAAGCTGCAATTGATCACCAAAATTCCCGAAAGACCCAGATACAACTCCATCATTTATCGTGTTTCACGCGGCGATGCCATGCTGCGGATCGCAGATGAGTTCAAACTGAAATCTGAATCCATTTTGTATGTCAATACTCAATTAGAAGATAATCCGCATAATCTGAAGCCCGGCATGGAACTTACCATCCCGCCTGTGGACGGGTTGTACTACGAATGGAAAGACGGTGATACCTTTGAATCAGTTGCAGAAAAATTTGACGCGGCGGCGGACGATATTATTAATTTCCCCGGCAACGATATTGACCTGACCAACCCCATAGTAAAACCCGGCACATTGGTCATGATCCCCGGTGGTTCACGTGATCTGCGCGCCTGGGAACAGGATCTGCAAACAGCAGGCAGAGGAGCGAATACAGGCACGGGCGGTGCGAATGCAACCAATAGCTGCGGCGGCGGCCCTGTGGCAAGCGGATTTGGCTGGCCTGCGAACGCACATGCCATTTCAGGGAACGGCTACGGCCCCGGTCATCTTGGCATTGATATTCAAGCCAATGAAGGTGAGCCTGTGTACGCGGCTGGAAGCGGCATTGTAACGATGGCTCAAGGCGGCTGGAATTATGGCTATGGAAACGTGATTCAAATTGATCACGGCAATGGGTATGTAACGGTCTATGCCCACTTAAGCTCGATCAACGTCGGACAATGTACCCCGGTTGGTCAAGGTTCGGTGATCGGCGCAGCAGGCAATACCGGTAATTCATTTGGGGCTCATCTCCACTTTGAAGTCCGCATCGGCGGCTCGAACATCAACCCGTACGATATTGTTCAATAAGATAAAGCCTAAAGGTTTTACAGACCTTTAGGCTTTTTATTTACATGAACGAAAACTCCCTGAAAAAATCCCTCTCGAAATTAAACATTGGCGGCATGCGCTATTTTGATTCCATCGGTTCCACAAACGATGAAGCATTGGCATGGGCGGCAAGTGACGCAAAGGATCTATCCATTGTGATAGCGGATGAACAAACACAGGGACGCGGCAGACTCAACCGAAAATGGTTCACGCCAAAAGGCAGCGCCCTGGCTGTAAGTTTGATTCTGCGCCTCTCCACGTCCCTGCGCCCGCATCTCTCGCGGACCGTGGGTCTGGCTGCGCTTTCAATCGCAGAATCCTGTTCAAAGCTTGGGATCGATCCACAGATAAAATGGCCAAACGATATTTTATTGAAGGGAAAAAAGACTGCGGGCATATTGGTCGAATCCGTTTGGTCTGGCGAGGATGTGGATTCTCTAGTGATCGGCATGGGCATCAACATATCCAAGCTGTCTGTGCCGCCTGCGGATATGCTGCAATTCCCCGCCACCAGCCTGGAAGATGAGATTGGAAGTGAGCCCAAGCGCGAAGAAATTTTATTCAGTGTTTTGGAGGCGTTCATCCACTGGCGCGAACGAATGGGCACGGATGAGTTGATCCATGCCTGGGAGGAGAAGCTGGCGTTTCGCGGCGAGCAGGTTGAAGTTAAGACAGGAGGCGAACTTCCTGTCACCGGCAAAGTGGATGGTCTTGAATCCGACGGGAGTTTGCGGCTGAAAGATCCGCATGACAACTCCGTAATAGTCCGCTTTGGGGATGTGAGTCTGCGTCCGTCAGCATGATATACTTTTAAGAAAATGAGGTGACCATGTTTGATAATCTTCGCGAAGAAGTTTCAGCCAAGCCATTCACTGACGATGAGGACGAAGCCAAATATCAGCCCGCCGCAGGGACGGAGTACACCGAAAGGAACCGCTCCACCCGCATTCTGGGGATGACCGCCTTCCAGCGCTTTGTGATCGTTGTGATGTTGTTCATGGCAACCTGTGTGATTGGCGCCTTATTCCTGCTGGTAACCGGCAAGTTCGCGTTCTAGTTTGAATTGAATAAATAAAAAATGGACGAGGCTTTGAGCTTCGTCCATTTTGTTTTAAACCAGTTTCGGTTGTTCCTCTGGCTTTTCCGTTTCGTTTATCTGAGCACCCGCCTTCTTCAAGTCCTCCGCGGCGATGCGCGCCACAGATGCGACTTCGTCACCTTCCTGCGGCTTGATGAGGTGTACGCCCCTCGTTGCACGGCCAGACTGTTTGACATCCTTCACTTTCAGGCGCAGGGTTACCCCGTTGGAAGTCATAATTGTCAAATCGTCAGCTTTTTGAACGACACGGGCTGCTGCAATTTTGCCGATTTCTTTCAGAGCTTTGGGGTCGATGGTAAAGTTGCCGCCCGTGGCGCGTCCTTTGGCGGTGTAATCGGTCAGCGGGGTTTGCTTGCCAAAACCCTTGGTGGTGATGACCAGCAAGGCGCCATCCTTCTCAACAACATCCATACTGGTGACTGCATCATCCTTCTTGAGTTTGATGCCCTGCACACCTGCCGCCTGGCGTCCCATCGAACGGACCTTGGTCTCGCTGAAGCGCAGCGCCTGCCCATTCTCAGTAACGATGATGATCTCATCCTTCCCTGAAGTGAGGCGCGCCCAGCCTAATTGGTCACCCTCTTCCAAAGTCATGGCGATCAAGCCTGAGGGACGGACAGAAGCGAATTCTTCCATTGCCACACGCTTGATCTTGCCGCGTCCTGTCATCAACATACAGAAACTATCAGAGGAAAACTCACCCACTGCCATGGCGGCTGTCACTTTTTCATTTGGATCCAGTGAAAGGACGTTGACGAGCGGGATGCCTTTGGTGGCGCGGTCTGAATCTGGAATCTGATAAACTTTTTCGGAATACACCTTGCCTTTATCCGAGAAGAATAGCATGGTATTCAAGGTGCGCGCTGGGATGAGCATGACCACTTCATCCTCATCTTTTGTCGTGTGCCCCATCACACCACGTCCGCCGCGGCTCTGCGAGCGAAAAGCGGACGCAGCCACACGTTTGATATATCCGCGCTCAGTAAGACTGATCAGCACAGACTCATCCGCCACAAGGTCTTCATCATGAATATCCTCTTTTGCATCAGCGGCGATACGCGTGCGGCGGTCATCGCCGTACTTCTCGGCCATCTCATTCAAATCCGTTTGGATGAGGGCCAGAATTTTCTTGGGGCTGTTGAGCAAATCTTCCAATTTCGCAATTTGCGCTTGAACTTCGGTGTATTCGTCTTCAATCTTTTGGCGTTCTAACGCGGCCAACCGGCGCAGTTGCATATCCAAAATCGCCTGCGCCTGAATTTCAGTCAGCTTAAAGCGCTCAATCAAACGCGTGCGCGCCGTCTCCGCATCTGGTGATTGGCGGATGGTGTTAATCACATCATCCAAGTTCGCCAGCGCAATCAGCAAGCCTTCT
>JAEURE010000146.1 GCA_016789485.1 Anaerolineales bacterium
TTCCTGCCAAGAGCTATTCTCATTTTCTGAAGGCAAAGGAATTTCCAAACATGAAGAAGTTGTCTTGAATGTCGGTACAGGTCACGGCATTCTTTATAAACCACTGGATGAATGGATAACACCCGTTATACAATGGGCTGGAAAACCATAATGCCGTTACGTGAGTTGGCAGCGCCCAACAAAGAGTCCCGTAAGAACACACCTGCACCCACCGCAGGTGCGGTGTCGGGATGATATCCCCTTCGGGGATGATATGCCACAATTGGGGCTTAGAGTAAAACTCCCTTTCGCATGGACTGATGGTCGAGTAGGCGGCTTCGTGCTAAGCGTTCGCCGCGAAGCCCGCAGTCGAAGCGTCGCCTCCGTATTGAGACTAGAGTGGAAGGGGATGCTATCATTGCAGTTGTCTAAAACAAAACGGCTTATCATGCTGTGTAAGGGTGTCATGTCCGGTGTTAGAACTAGTGGGACGGGAGGGTGGGGAAAATGGAATTACATAGCCGTAAACGATTACAGAATTTATGTTTTTCTCCCAGCACAAAGGTATAATTTGGCTATGACGAGTATCAAAGATGTAGCCAAAGCCGCTGGGGTATCCACCGCGACAGTTTCGAGGGTTCTTTCCAACAATGCCCCCATCAAAACTGAAACTCGTAAGCGAGTACTCGAAGCCGTTGCGCAGCTCAATTACCGTCCCAATTTGATCGCCCGCAGTTTACGCGCTCAAAAAAGCGCCAAGATCGGACTGGTGGTTTCTGATATTCGTAACCCATTTTTCACCGCCATTGGCCGAGCCGTAGAGGATGCCTCGTACGAGCAAGGCTACTCTGTGCTAATGTGCAACACAGACGAAAATCCAAAAAAAGAAGAACTCTATTTAAACCTGCTGCACGATGAAAACGTGGCAGGCGTGATCTTCTCCCCCACTCAGCAGTTCAGTCTGGCATCCAGTACCTACAAGGCAAAGATGCCATTTGTAATCATCGACCGCACCGTGGAAAGCAAAGAGACGGATATGGTTCTGCTCGATAACGTCTCTGCCGCATATGATCTCACTGTCCACTTGCTTGAAAATGGATATCGCAAGTTGGCGGGTCTATTCGGTGATGCAAGCACCACAGGTCAAGAGCGCAGCCGCGGATTCCACACGGCGCTCAAAGAATATCAACGCAACCCAGTTGCAGCTCATTTTGTTGCCTCAAGGATCCAACAAGGGTATGAAGCAACCCTTGCCTTGCTGAATGGACCTGACCATCCCGATGCAATCCTCACAAGCAATAGTTTATTGACAGCAGGCGTGCTTCAAGCCCTGCGTGAAAAAAAAGTATCCATCCCTAATGAAATGGCGTTGGCAGGTTTTGATGAAACCACCTGGGGCGAATTGGTGGATCCACCCATCACGGTTATGGCGCAACCAACGGAAGAGATCGGACGCACTGCCACGGAGTTACTATTCCAGCGCATTCAGGAGCCGTCCCGCTCGCCAAAAACCGTAATTTTGAACGGCACATTGATGGTCAGAGGATCAAGTGCGAAAAGATAATCGCCACCTTGTAGCAAGTAGGTTTGCAGGTTCCATTATTTAAAAAACTTCCAATTAGAATACGAAATTTCTTCCCACAGGCAGAGCGGGAGGATTAATTGCATGGTTGTTCGTCGAATTACGAATTACGATATAATCTCACTCAATGACCGAAGGCGCACTCCTCAACGACAGATATCAACTCCTCGAACAACTCGGCTCTGGGGGCATGGCCGATGTCTATCGCTCACGCGATCTCATGCTGGATCGTTATGTTGCCATTAAAGTCCTGCGCAAGGACTTTTCAAACAATCCTGAATTCCAAAACCAATTTAAATTGGAAGCGCGTGCCGCCGCGAATCTTTCGCATCCCAACATCGTCACCGTACATGATTTTGGCTTTGCCGACAACCTGCTCTACATCGTCATGGAATATATCCCTGGCAAGGACCTGAAACATCTCATCCGCGACAAGGGACGTTTTTCCGTGCAGGACGGCATTCCCCTCCTCGTGCAAGCGTGCGCAGGCATCGGTTATGCTCACCGCGCAGGTCTTGTTCATTGCGATGTCAAGCCGCATAATATGCTTGTCTCGAACGACGGCCGCCTCAAGGTCACAGACTTTGGCATTGCGCGAGCCCTCGCTTCCATTGCAAACACGGAGCGCACCGATGTTGTTTGGGGTTCGCCTCTCTACTTTGCGCCTGAGCAAGCCGCAGGTGAGCCACCCTCGCCTGCTTCTGATGTTTATTCCCTGGGCGTGGTGATGTACGAATTGCTTAGCGGCACTCCACCCTTCACTGCATCCACCGCCGATGAACTCGCTCGCTTGCACATCTCCGCCCGCCCGATTCCCATCCGGGAATACATTCCGGATATTCCAGTCGCGCTTGAAGAGATCATTACCAAAGTCCTCTCAAAGGAACCCGCCGCTCGCTACCGCACCGCCGATCAACTTGGGCGCGTTCTTCTCAAGTTTGGCACATTGACAGACCTGCAGTCACAGGCAGCAAAAGAACCGCCATCGCAGCCCGTCATTACGCTCAAGCCGGAAGTTGCGGAACGGCTTACTGGCAGGGGAAGGACTCAGACCGTTGAGCAGGAACCTGTTCCTGTTCCGTATTATCCACCCCAACAAGCGCCTCAAGCCGTGCCCGAGCCTGCCACTACAACTGATGCAATGGATGCCATCGAAGAAATTGACTGGGTCTCCGTTGGGCTTGGCTTGATGGCTGTCTTGGCAGTTGGCGGACTCATCCCATTCTGGTTGATGGTCTATCTCACATTCAATCCCCCCATTCGATAATTTAAAACCTGACAAGTCTTAAAAGACTGGTCAGGTTTTTAAAAACCCATGATGCAAAAATATATCCTCTCCCCTTCCATCATCGCCTCAGACTTTACCCGCCTGACCGAAGAAATCCGCGCCTGCGAATCTGCCGGCGCCGACTGGCTCCACATGGATATCATGGATGGGCATTTCGTCCCAACCATTACCATTGGCCCGCTGTTCGTGGAAGCTTGCAAACGCGCATCCAAACTTCCGCTGGATGTACACCTCATGATCTCTGAGCCTGAAAAATATATCGAAGATTTTGCAAAAGCAGGAGCGAGCAATATCACCGTTCATGTCGAAACCTGCCCCGACCTGCCGAAAGTCGTCAAGAAAATCCAATCTCTTGGATGCAAAGCTGGAATCACCCTCAATCCATCCACCCCCGCTTCTGCTTTGGATTCAGCATTGCCATTGGCTGACCTTGTTTTAGTAATGAGCGTCAAACCCGGCTATTCAGGCCAGACCTTTATGCCAGAAATGATCTCCAAAGTGGAAGAGATCCGCAACAAGCTAAACGCACTTCGCTCGTCTGCGCACCTCGAAGTGGATGGCGGTATTAACCTTGATACACTTCCGTTAATGAAGAAAGCTGGCGCCAACGCATTCGTCACTGGCAATGCCGCCTTCAAACACCCCCAGGGAACCGTGGCCGGAGTGGAGGCGTTGAAAGAACTCGCATCATCCCCAACGCTTTAAAACAAAAATCACGGCACATAACGCCGTGACCTTTGATGCGAATGGAAGAACGAACCTACGCCGCTGATTTACCAAGAGTCTTGATGCACTTGGCGCACAGCGTCTTCTTGACCAAACGACCCTTCTCCATCACCGAAACCTTCTGGAGGTTGGGTTTGAACGTACGGTTGGTTGCACGTTGAGAAAAAGAGCGGTTGTGTCCAAAAGTGGTTGCCTTGCCGCAGTTGTTGCACTTAGCCATTTGATGAGATTCCTTTCCTTACAATGATTCCTGAACAATAGCCTCTTTTTGGAGGCAGGGCATTTTACCATACAACGCAACCAACTTCAAGTTAAGCTGTTAAAATAGGAACGGGCGAGTCTACTCTGGAACTGGGTGCCCAGCAGCAAATAAATACCCAGACATAATAGAAAAAGTATCGAGGAATCTATGGGCGAAGACACAACATCTCTGGGCGGGATCCATATCTCGCCGAACGCAGTGGCAACGATTGCATATTTTGCCACGTTGGAATCATACGGCGTGGTGGGGCTGGCGCCGAAAAATCTGGCTGACGGGATCGTATCCAGCATCACGCGCGAACCTTCACGTGGAATTTCTGTCCATTACAAGGGTGATGAGATCAACATTGAAATCAACATCATCGTTGAATATGGCACGCGCATCAATTCTGTTGCGGAAAGCGTGGCAAATACCGTGCGTTTCCATGTGGAAAGAGCTCTGGGGCTGCGCGTAAATTCAGTCAATGTGCATGTAGCGGGCTTGCGCATCAGTGACACTGATTAGGAGATCTGTGATTCATGGCTATCGATTCCGCTCGCGTTGAAACGCTCCGCAAGAAACCCATTGATGGACAGGCATTTAAACGCCTGATCGATGCAGGTGTGACCTGGCTCCGCACAAACAAGGATATTGTCAATGCTTTAAATGTGTTTCCCGTGCCTGATGGTGACACAGGCACAAACATGACTTTGACCCTGCAAGCCGCATGGAATGAGATTAAGGACTTGGGCACGCGCAATCTTAGTGAGATGGCAGCGGCGGTTTCCAAAGGGGCGTTGATGGGAGCGCGCGGCAACTCCGGCGTAATCACCAGCCAGATTCTGCGCGGATTTTCGCGCGGCGTGCACGAGAAGAGTGTGCTGGACAAGGAGACTCTTGTCAAGGCATTTGGCGAAGCGCGGGATACGGCTTATAAGGGTGTTGTCCGCCCTGTGGAAGGGACGATCTTAACCGTCATTAAAGAAGTTGCCATAGCAACAGAAGCAGCTTTAGGGTCCGCGAAAGATGCGTTTGATATCCTCGAAGTGGCTGTAAAAGCCGCAGATGAAGCTGTCAAGAGAACGCCCGAAATGCTCCCAGTCCTAAAGCAGGCTGGTGTAGTGGACTCAGGCGGCAAAGGATTGTTCTTTATCCTTGAAGGGATGCTGCGTCATGTTTATGGCGAATCGCTGGAGACGCCGACAATGAAGGTTCAAGCCATGTCTGCGATGGATTTGCAGGGCGCAATGGAAGAAGTGGAAGAAGGACAGGACTACGAAGTGGTAGTGGATTTTGTGCCGACTGGCGAACTTGACCTTGGTGCGTTCTATGGAAAACTCGAAGAGATGGGCACATCCATTCAGGTGGGCGAGGGCGAAGGGATGTATCGCATGCACATCCACGTGCCGACCGAGAACCGTTATGTTCCAATTGATTACATCATGGGGATTGGCACAGTCACGAAAGTAGCGATTGAAAACCTGCTGGCGCAAATGGACGATATTCAAAAATCTTCACAAATCAGTTTTGCAACAGTGGAACCCGGCAATATTGCAGTAGTAGTGGTTTCGCCGGGAGCCGGCTTGAGCCGTATTTTTGCAAGTTTGGGTGTGGCGGCTGTTGTTTCAGGCGGGCAGACCATGAACCCATCCACACAGGATATTTTGAGTTCGTTCGAGAATCTGCCCACCGACAAGATCATTATTCTTCCAAATAACAAGAACATCATTATGGCGGCCAACCAAGCGAAAGATGTGACGGTGAAGCAGGTGCAGGTAGTGCCGACTCGTACCGTTCCACAGGGGCTTGCCGCCATGCTCTCGCTCATCCCAGATGGGGACGTGGAAGCTGTTGCCCAGAAGATGACCAAAGCGATCAGCGGCGTGAAGACTGGTGAAATTACCGTTGCCACCCGTTCCGTGGAGATTGACGGTGTGGTCGTCAAAGACGGTCAGGTCATTGCCTTATTAGACGGCAAGCTCGTCGTTTCTGCCGAAACCGTGGAACAAGGTGTGATGGATTTGCTCGAAAAAGCCGAGGCTTCTGAGCATGAAATTGTCACCCTCTTTTATGGCGAAGGCATGTCTCATGCTGAAGCCAACCGCATTGCGGATGTGATCCGCACGAAATACTCCTCACTTGAAGTGGAAGTGCAGGAAGGCGCGCAGCCGCATTATCAGTTCATCATCTCGATCGAGTAGGAAAACAAAAAGAGACGGTCGCCTCTCAGGCGACCGTCTCTTTTTGTTTTCCGAACTATTTTTTCCTGTAACTTGTCCTGATCAGCCCGTAAGCTGATTTCACCAGTTCAACCCCAGCCACGATGATGACAATGATCAAAGCGATCGAGAACGAGAGATTAAAGATTTTCATCAGCAGTTCGCCATTGACCGAGCTATCGGGGAAGTTTTTGAAAGACTCCGCCGTAAAGCCGACGATATTTGGCGTGCGCAAGATAATGACAGTTAATACAATGCTGGCTGCTTCAATAATGATCTTCGCCACTCGAGTGATGGGTGTCCATAAGGCGCTGCGGAGCAGGTAAATATCCAGCACGATTTCAGTGAAGAAGATCGCATTGATCCACGGGATGAACTTAAAGAACGCATCCGAGAACATGGGGATAAAGAATGGTTCACCTTCCGTGAAGACGAACATCCCTAAAATTTCAGGGTACAAATTCAAGATAGCCAGCCCGAGGAAAGTAAAGATGATCTCCGTGATCAACTCACCGCGCTTCACTGTATCTGGATCGGGTTCATTGGCGAGAGAGGCAGGATCCCATTCGTCATCCGTCTTCAAGTCTTCAATTTGTGAGTCGGGTAACACGCGTTCCAGAATGGCAAAGACCAGCACGATGTGTCCGAAAGCTGTTATCACAGCAGAGACGATCCCAGCCATCCCTTTGCCGATGATGCTCACAAATTCCATGCCCATGAAGGGGGTATCGGTCACGGCGCGGATTCCCATCAAGATCACCAACACTGTAACAAGCACGGTGGTAACGATCTTCAATACCATTAGGAAGG
>JAEURE010000147.1 GCA_016789485.1 Anaerolineales bacterium
AATATTGGTCTCCAAAATGCGGGATGACTATATTCGGGACACCCGCGCTTAATGCGGCTCCAGTTGTCCCCGCCCCACCATGGTGCACAACTGCCGCCATTTGAGGAAACAGCCACCGGTGCGGAGTATTTTTAATTAGAAAAATATACTTTGGCAACGGTTGGTCAGCCCCCAAGCCGCTCCATCCCGTAGATAAAACCGCCCGCTGATTAGTTTCTGCGAGAGCTTCAAGGATTGTGTTTGCTGTATCCTGGTTTTTAGCAGGGTTTCCCATACTTCCAAAACCAATATAAATTGGGCGTGGAGTGGATTTCAAAAAGGCAATTAGCGCAGGCTCAGGCTGCCAATTTGGATGCGGGTCCAGAAACCAATAACCGGTAACATTTACATGTGCAGGAAGGTCCTCGGATTTCGGCAGAACAAGAGGACTGTATCCGCATAATATTGGCTCTCGTCCTTTTAATATTTCTCTATAAGGGCCAATGGCCGGAACCTTGTTTTGTCCACTCCAATGCTTGCGCACAACGGGTAAAAACACCTGCCAGGAAATTTGATGAACAAGCAGGTGTGTCAGCAAATTCAATGTCTTACTCGGGCTCCTTCTGATATTCGACAAGATGGCTGGGTAAGACCGCGTTGGCATTGGATGCAAACTCGCCGGGATACAGGGAATACCAAACTGTTTGCCAAAATAGTGGACAAAAGGCAGAGCATAACTATGATAGATAATTGCCTCGCTTCCCTGACAGGCAGCGAAAACATCCATCATGATTTTGCCCAGCATGGGCCTGACAACCCGATTGGTGCTCAAAACAAGGTCAAAGATAGACTCAGCATCCAGCCAGGATTGCGTCTGACTATTTTGTACAAACTTAAAGGAATCCATTCGTATTGGAAAAAACTTTAAGTTGTAACTGGCTGCCAGGCCGGCAAAATTCGAATTTGCCGCAAATGTAACTTTATAGCCTTCATTCTTTAACCCGACAGCCAAGGCAAGGTATGGTTGAACATCTCCCTGGGAGCCTACCGCTAAAATGGTTATATTCATTGATTACAATATACTATAATTCCGGGCATTGCAAAATGCTGCAATTGCAATTTCTGATGCTTGCTTATTAAGGCATCGATTCCCACATCCCTGCACGAAAAGCTTCAGAAGGAGTGTCTCAACAATGAAAAGCTCCAACAAACTACTCGATGTTTTATACAAATATAATCTTTCCAAAAAACTGGTATATCAAATATTAAACACCAGGGCAAAAGGTCTGGCAGACACAGTCTCCCCATATCTAAACAAAGGTGATCTCATTCTGGATATCGGACCCGCCAGCTGCACCGTGACTGAAGCCCTAATCAAACAAGATCTAAGAGTATTCCCGCTGGACATTGAAAATTTCAGTATCGTGGACACGGTCCTGCCAACCATATACGACGGATACAGGATGCCATTCAAAGACAACCAATTTGAAACTTCGCTAATTCTATTTGTATTACACCACACACCTGACCCAATAAAAGTATTGATCGAAGCCAAGCGGGTCTCAAGAAAAATCCTCGTGTTTGAAGATATTATCACATCCCCCATCCACAAATTCCTGACTGCATCGCTGGACAGCCTTATGAACCTGGAATTTTACAACCAGCCTCACACAAATAAACGTGACGACGAATGGAAATCCATTTTTAGCCAATTAGGCCTTAAGGTATCAAATCAAGTGCACAAGACTTCTGCCGCAATAATGAAGCATGCCCTATATGTTCTCGAAAAATAATGGATGGGACAAGCATTTTTTGAGGTTATACATCGCAGACCTTAGCCTATAATAAAATTCGGATATTGTTATAATCATACGCATGCGTTTCAAACTGTTTCGACAATCAGATATCCCCGAAAAATATCATTCCAATTTTTCCAACCTGTATCTCGACATTGCCTGGTACGGCGTACTCAGCGGCACTGTAGTGAATTTTCTTAACGTCTATGCCACGCGCCTTGGCGCAACAGGCTTGCAGATCGGCTTGCTCACCGCCATGTCTGCCGTTGTAAATCTTTTCCTCGCCATTCCTGCGGGTCATTGGATCAGCAAGCGGCACACAGGGCGTGCAGTCTTTTGGTCATCGGTTATTTTCCGCATTGGTTATTTGCTATTTATTCCGCTTCCCTGGTTCTTTGACGAACAAGGTCAGATCTGGGCGTTCATTCTCCTGACGTTCTTTATGGCAATTCCGCTCACTCCGCTTGGCGTCGGTTTCAATGCACTTTTTGCTGAAGCCGTTCCCAGCCGGTTCAGGGCGCAAGTAGCGGGCACTCGCAACATTACGTTCGCAATTGCCTACATGCTCACCTCGCTCATCGCAGGCTATATTCTAAAAAATACAACCTTCCCAGGCGGCTACCAGATCGTTTTTGCGATCGGGGCATTCGGCGCAGCGATGAGTAGCTATCACATCTTCCACGTCAAACCCGTACAGGACGACACTGCTCCGCTTCCTTCTACGCCGATACCTGTTTCTGATTTACCAGGAAAGCCCACCCGCAGCATCCATTCCATCCTCCGCCTTGACATCTGGAATACCCGTTTCAAGAACGTTTTGCTGGCGCTCTTTTTCTTTCACTTCGTCCATTACTTGTCGTCTCCACTTTACCCTCTCTTCAACGTACGCGTCCTAAATCTCAATGACAGCCACCTCGGGAATGGTACAGCCTTCTATTATCTCACTGTGTTAATAGCCTCCACCCAGCTTGGACGCATTGTTCAAAAATACGGCCACAAAAAAGTGACGGGGTGGGGAGTGACGGGCATGGCAACCTATCCCATCATGCTGGCATTTGCAACAAGCGTATGGCATTTCTATGCGCTTTCCTTCCTCGGCGGATTTTTATTTGCCCTTGTCAACGGTGCATACGCCAACTACATGCTTGAAAATATCCCCGCACATGACCGTCCTTCTCACCTCGCCTGGTACACCATCATCTTCAATTTCGCGATACTCACCAGTTCCATCATCGGCCCGCTCACCGCAGACGTAATGGGACTGGCCCCTGCGCTTATCCTCTTCGGCGTTTTACGCATCGCTGCAGGCGCTTACCTGCTCAAATGGGGATAAACCTTCACAGAACGATTCATGCTAAAATCATCCCGTGACCGAAAACATAAAGGTAATTGCGCTCAATCGTAAAGCCAGTTTCGAATATTTCCTCATGGAAAAATTCGAAGCAGGCATTTCCCTGCATGGATCAGAAATCAAATCCATCCGCGCAGGGCAGATCAGTATTCAGGAAGCCTATGTGGATGTTCAAGAAGGCAGGGAAGCCTGGCTTATGGAAGCGCATATCGCCCCGTATGAACAGGCAGGCACACATTTCAACCACGAACCCAAACGCAAGCGCCGCCTGCTCCTGCACAAAAAGCAGATCACAGAGTTGTGGAACAACGTCCGCATTAAAGGCATGACCGTTGTGCCCCTGCGCGTATATTTGAAAGATGGACGCGCCAAAATCGAAATCGCCCTTGCCAAAGGCAAAAAAGCATACGACAAACGAGCCACCATTGCCAAGCGCGACGAAGCCCGCAGTAATGAAAGAGCGACTCGAATACGATAAAACGCTGTTCTTTCATCAAAAAGATGAAAGAGGAAAGATGCACCTATGCCCCCTTCTACGATAGGCGGAATCAACCTGCTGCCAGAAGCAGAAAAACGTGCGATTTATTCACGCTACATCCCCGTTCAACTTTTGGAAAAATACAATATTCCTCCGCTTACTTCCGCGTCCGGGTATAACCTACTGCAATTTCGTTTTGCTTCAGGGTCCACTGATGTGGAGATGAGGCTGTTCCATAAAATTGATTTCCCCGACCCCATCCTGTACGCCCATCTGACAGACACGCTCAATGGACAGATCCACGTTCTGCTTTACATCCTCAACGATCCAGCTTCTCCCCGCTTTGACGTGGACAAAATGCCCAACGGCACACCGACTAAATTTGGCACCCTGCAAAGAAATGTTGAAGCGGAAAAGACTGCCCTTGAGGCGGGACTGGCTCCAGGTCAGGTGCGACGCGGATTAAGATTGCTTGGTCAAGCCATTGATACGTTTGAAAAATTTGTCACCGAACTGGGACATGACATGTATTTTGTCGAACCCTTGTATTATCACAACGCGGTCATCTTTGAACGGTATGGATTTACCTATCAAATGGGTAAACGCTTGATGAACAGCATTCACGCAGGCTTTCAACCCGGTGGTGATTTGCACTCACACCTTGACGGTTCCTCCCCCTTCCGCATGTCGGAAGCGGCGAACAGCATTCGCAAACGTTCATGGGCCATCCACGACGGGATCCTTGGCGAACCTTTCACAAATGTGACCATGTATAAACGCGTGGGAATATCAGCGGGCGTCAGCACCACTCCAAACTGCGAGTGGTAACCACACAGTGCGAACCCTGAAAAATAAAAGAACCATGAATTTCATGGTTCTTTTTAGTAGCGGGGGCAGGACTTGAACCTGCGACCTTCGGGTTATGAGCCCGACGAGCTGCCACTGCTCCACCCCGCATCGATTAGTTGAGCCCGCCGATATTACCAAGTAAACATAAAAAAGTCAAGCGAAGTTGATGTGTTAATAAATAGACATGCCCTTACAAAAGTTATGAGATTAATGCCAATAGTACCAAAGTTGGAAACGTTTGTTAAGATTTGGTGTATAATGATTTAACCTTAACAAACTTAAAGGTAGAAATAAAACCTTCACCGGCAATATTTTTCCAAAACAGGTAAATAAAAAATCCTATGAAGACCACCACACTTCTGGTTATTGAAGTTAAACATGCAGAAATCCCTTCTTTTGCTTCCGATTTGCAGAAGAAGGGATTTGATGTACATATTGCGCAAAACGGCAGCAAAGCAGTCGGGCTGCTCAAGGAAGTAAGCCCAAGCCTGGTTGTGATCAACGCCGCCTCCTTAAGAAGCACGGGCTTGCGAATTTGCCAGTCCATTCGCGAAAAAGATGCAAAGCTTCCCATTATCCTTATCCTTGAAGATGACAAGGAAGTCAGCAAAGAAGCTGCGGACGCGATCCTAACCCTGCCGTTCACCGTTCAGAAACTTGTTAACCGCATCAAGCCCCTCCTGCCTGGTGACGGAAAAAACGTTTTACATGTTGGTCCCATTCGGCTGGATCTTGAAAAACGCCGCGTGCGCTGCCTTGGCAAAAGCACAAAACTCACCCCACGCCTTGTAACACTGCTCCACTTATTGATGGATAAACATGGTGAAGTCGTAGAGCGCGAACCGCTTTTCAAAAAAGCATGGGAGACCAATTACACCGGCGACACCCGCACGCTGGATGTACATATCTCCTGGCTGCGCCGCGCCATAGAGCTTGACCCCGATAATCCCAAATTCCTAAAGACCATCCGCGGGGTTGGCTACCGTTTAGATATTTAACTGAAATTGTTTTCCTTGAACAGTAACCAATCGGATGCAGACCTTGCCTCCGATTTTTATTTTTAATTCAAGAGGAAGTTCACCGCTTCGTGCGTGACGTTGAGCCTGTGCGGCACTTCTGAACATTTTTCCATCCCAATCAGGGTCCACCTCCCAAAAATCAATATCGAGGGAAGTTTTCAGGCTGACATGACCGCCAACGACGCTCACTTTTATCTTCTTTGACTTAAATGCAACCACATTCTCCACAGCAGCATCCCGCTCAAAAGAGAAAACGGATTTGGTATCAGACAACCGTGAACGCGCGGTTTGAACAGCCCGCACCGATTCGTCACAAGTAATGAATCTGCGTCCATTTCGCGCCGCCACAAGAGAAGTAGTTCCAGAGCCGCAGAAAAAATCCGCGACAAGGTCGCCCTTGTTCGAAGAAGCGCGGATAATCCTCTCCAGCAATGCTTCAGGCTTTTGCGTTGGGTAGCCAGTCCGCTCATTATGTAACCGCGCCACTACTGGAAAATACCACCAATCTTCAGGGACCTTTCCCCGCTCCAGGTCAGGAATTTTTCCAAAGCCAGCCTTGCGGGAAGATTTAAATGTGGTGACCGTGTTGGGGTTATATGGCTCACGGACAGCGTCCGCATTGAAGACATATTCCTTGCTTTTTGCAAATGAGAGAATGGTATCGTGCTTGCGGTTGAAAGCAGTCTTGATCGGAGAAGGTCCATGATATGCCCAGACGATCTCGTTGATGAAGTTCTCCGCTCCAAAAATTTCGTCCAAAATCAAACGCGCATAGGCGTCAGCATGCCAGTCGAGATGCAGATATAAGGTTCCAGTTGGCGCCAGCAGACGATGCATTACTGTCAGCCGCTCATAGAGGAATTGCAAATAGGAATCCAAATCCGGCCAGGAATCGTGATATCCCTCGGCTAATTTCCATTTGGACGGCTTGCGCGAATCCTCTCCCCTGCCGACACGGGCGGAGAATTTTCTGTTGGTGAAAAATGGCGGGTCGGCGTAGATTAAATTGATGCGGCCTTCATATTCGGGCAGCAAGGCCGTCATCACAGCAAGGTTATCCCCAAGGATGACACGACCTTCCGAGTTGGCTTTGGGATAGCCGCGTCCATTCGGGTAAAGAATTGAATCTTGGATAAGAGTGGCAGGCGCGGGCGGGGAAAGATGCTTTCCGTTCCAGTTTAAGATAGGCATGGGATGTGTTGATTCTCTGAGTGTGGCGTCGGCTTGGGAAAAGAAATCCCAAAAGGGTTAATAGTGAATTTCAACAATTGTGCCAAGACCGCGATTGGCAACCGCGTCACTGGTGTGGTTGGGCTTCACCCAGCGGAAAAGCCAGTTGGCTTCTTCGCTGCGCATGTTGATGCATCCATG